>NZ_JBIVHB010000001.1:507459-700546 GCF_044748965.1 Cupriavidus sp. NPDC089707 | reverse complement strand
GACAGCCCCAAGATGCTGTCGATCGGCATGCACTGCCGGCTGCTCGGCCGCCCTGGCCGCTTCCGCGCGCTGCAGCGCTTCCTCGACTATGTGCAAGGCCATGACAAGGTGTGGATCTGCCGCCGTGTCGACATCGCCCGCCACTGGGCCAAGACGCACCCCTACACGCCCGCCAAGTAATTCGCTCGCAAGTAAACCGGATCCAGCATGAGCCAGACCTACACCCTCGCCCAACTCAACACCATGCCTGTCGCGGAATTCGTGCACGTGCTGGGCGGCATCTATGAACATTCGCCGTGGTTCGCCGAGGCCGCTGCCACGCAACGCCCCTTTGCCGACGCCGCCGCGCTGGCGCAAGCGCTGCGCAGCGCCGTGGATGAAGCCGGCGAGGCCGCGCAGCTGAAGCTGGTGCGCGCCCACCCGGAGCTTGCCGGCAAGGCCGCGGTGCGCGGCGAGCTGACTGCCGAGTCCACGCGCGAGCAAAGCGGCGCCGGCCTGAACCTGTGCACGCCGGAGGAGTTCGATCGCTTGCAGGCGCTCAACGCCACGTACAACCAGAAATTCGGCTTCCCGTTCATCCTCGCGGTGCGCGGCTACGACCGCCACGGAATCATCGCGGAGTTCGCGCGCCGCGTAGAAAACTCGCCGAAAGACGAGTTGCAAACTTGCATCAACCAGATCCATCGCATTGCGCAGTTCCGTCTCGACGACTTAGTATCCGCCTGACAAAAAAAGCGTCACCTGTATAACAAAAAACGCTGTACCCGATGCCGCCGGTCCCCAAGCAACACTACACCGAGCCAAAACCAGGCGGCACGAATAAAAGCACAAAGACATTAAAAGAACCCGACAGGGACCCAGTACACAACGTTCCAAGCAGGATCCAGAAACCACGGAGGTCTAAACATGCATAAGCAGTACAAGCCGGCACTGAAGCTGGCGGCGGTAGCGGCTACCCTTCTTTCCGGCACGGCCATGGCCCAGTCCAGCGTGACGCTGTACGGCCAGGCCGACATGTTCGTCGGTGCGGTCAAAAGCCCGGGTGCGGGCGAGCGCGCATGGGTCGCCAATTCGGGCGGGATGCAGACGTCTTACTGGGGTATCAAGGGCACCGAGGACCTGGGCGCCGGCACCAAGGCCATCTTCGACCTGAACGGCTTCTTCCGCACCGACAGCGGCAACAGCGGCCGCTTCACCGGCGACTCGATGTTCAGCCGCAACGCCTACGTCGGCCTGCAGAACGACAAGGCCGGCACGATCAAGCTGGGCCGCAACACCACGCCGTACTTCGTGTCGACCATCCTGTTCAACCCGCTGATCGACTCGTACGTCTTCTCGCCGACGATCTTCCACACCTTTTTCGGCGCGACCAGCGGCGCGGTGGTGGATCCGGGCGTCATCGGCGATTCGGGCTGGAACAACTCGGTGCTGTACTCCACGCCGAATTTCGGCGGCCTGAGCGCCAACTTCATCTACTCGTTCGGTGAGCAAGCCGGTGCCGCCGGCAAGAACAAGTGGGGCGGCAACCTGATGTACTTCAGCGGCCCGTTCGCGGCCACCGTTGCCTACCAGCAGGTGCGCTTCGACAACGTGCCGACCGACCTGACCAATGCCGGCCTGTCGCGCCAGGACGCCGCCCAGATCGGCCTGTCCTATGACTTCAAGGTGGTCAAGCTGTTCGCGCAGGGCCAGTACATCAAGACCCGCGCCTCCACCGCGCCGTCGGGCGACATCAAGCACATCGACGGCCAGTTTGGCGCCTCCGTGCCTATCGGCGCCGGCAGCCTGCTGGCCTCCTACGCCTACGGCAAGGTCGACAACTCGCTGGGCGACTTCAAGCGCAACACCTTTGCCGTCGCCTACGACTACAACCTGTCCAAGCGTACCGACGTGTACGCCGCCTACTACTACGACAAGATCACCGGCATCGAGCACGGCGATACCTTCGGCGTAGGCGTGCGCCACAAGTTCTGATGGCGTAACCGCCTCACCAGCAGTCCTGACGCCCGCCCTTCCGGCGGGCTTTTTATTGCACCTGCATCCATCACTTGCAGCAGGAAAACATCATGGAATGCTGCGCTGCGCCATTAGATGCCAAGCCCATCGGCGGATCGGAAGCCTTCGCTCCATAGCGGGATTCAATTGGAAGCGCCACCTTGCGCTACCTAGATTGGTGTTCCAGGCCTCAAAACTCGATCCTAGAGAGGTGACTCATGCGGCGATATGCGAAGACGCGATCCGAACTGATGGCCATCCTGAACCAGTGCCTCGACAACAACCCCGAGTGCGGCGAATGCGAGCTGCACGCGGTGCGAATGCACCAGCCTGACCATACCGGATGCAACTGGAGCGCCGAGGTCGATTTTCGACAGGAATACGTCGAAAACCTCGACACCCAGCTGGCCGCGGCCAAGTCCATCATCGTGGTCATGCGCGAGCAGTACAACGTGCTGCAGTAGCCACCGCACCGAATGCTGCCGCGCGAGTAGTGCGGCAAGGCAGCATCCAACAAAAAGCCGGGTCACCGACCCGGCTTTTTGCATCCTGGCGCAACGCCAGTCACTACCTTCTCAGCACATCAGCGGATGGCATTGCACTCCGCCACCGCCACCGCCGTCATGTTGACGATGCGGCGCGTGGTCGCCTGCGGGTTCAGGATGTGCACCGGCTTGGCCGCGCCCAGCAGGATCGGACCCACGGTCACGCCCTGCCCGCCCGTGATCTTGAGCAGGTTGAAGGCGATGTTAGCAGCGTCCAGCGTCGGCATGACCAGCAGGTTGGCGCTGCCGGCCAGCTTGGTCGACGGCAGGAAGTGGCGGCGCACGTCTTCGTCCAGGGCGGCGTCGCCCTGCATCTCGCCTTCCACTTCCAGGTGCGGAGCCGCCTTGGACAGGATCGCGGCAGCCTCGCGCATCTTGCGCGCCGACGGACGGGTCGACGAGCCGAACATCGAGTGCGACATCAGCGCGGCCTTGGGATGCAGGCCAAAGCGCGCGATCTCCTCGGCGGCCAGCTGCGCGATCGCGGCCAGCTCCTCAGCGGTGGGATCGTCATTGACGAAGGTGTCGGTGATGAACAGCGTGTGCTTTTCCAGCATCAGCGCGTTCATCGCGGCGAACACCTTGGCACCCGGCGCCAGGCCGATTACATCGCGCACATGCTCCAGGTGCGCCTCGAAGCGGCCCACGGTGCCGCACAGCAGCGCGTCGGCGTCGCCCATGTGCATCAGCATGGTCCCGATCAGCGTGTTGGAGCGACGCAGCGCCACCTTGGCCATGTCCGGCGTGACGCCGTCGCGGCCGCGCAGCGCGTGGTAGGCCTCATGGTAGGCGCGGTAGCGCGGGTCTTCCTCCGGGTTGACCAGGTCAAAGTCCACGCCGGCCTTCAGACGCAGGCCGGCCTTCTCGATGCGCATCTGGATCACATGCGGACGGCCGATCAGGGTCGGGCGGGCCAGGCCTTCGTCAACCACGCCCTGCACCGCGCGCAGCACGCGCTCTTCCTCGCCCTCGGCGTAGGCGACGCGCTTGGGCGCGGCCTTGGCGGCCGAGAACACCGGCTTCATGATCAGGCCGGTGTGGTAGACGTAGGTCGACAGCTGCTGGCGATACGCTTCCAGGTCCTGGATCGGGCGCGTGGCCACGCCGGACTCTTCAGCGGCCTTGGCCACCGCCGGCGCGATCTTCTCGATCAGGCGCTGGTCGAACGGTGTCGGGATGATGTAGTCGGGGCCGAACTTCAGTTCGCGGCCGCCGTAGGCGGCGGCCACGGCATCGTTGAGCTCGGCTTCGGCCAGCTCGGCGATCGCCTTCACGCAGGCCAGCTTCATCGCTTCCGTGATCTTGGTCGCGCCGCAATCGAGCGCGCCGCGGAAAATGTACGGGAAGCACAGCACGTTGTTGACCTGGTTCGGATAATCCGAACGGCCGGTCGCGATGATGCAGTCCGGGCGCGCGGCCTTGGCCACTTCCGGGCGGATTTCCGGCTCGGGGTTGGCCAGTGCCAGGATGATGGGCTTGTCGGCCATGGTCTTGACCATGTCGCCGGTCAGCACGCCGGCGGTCGAGCAGCCCAGGAAGACGTCCGCGTCCTTGACGATGTCGGCCAGCGTACGCGCCGAGGTGTCCTGCGCGTAGCGGGCCTTGTTGGCTTCCATGTTGGCGTCGCGGCCGACATAGATCACGCCCTTGGAGTCCACCACCGAGATGTTCTCGCGCTTCACGCCAAGGCTCACCATGGTGTCCAGGCAGGCAATGGCCGCCGCGCCGGCGCCAGACACCGCCATCTTCACGGTACCGACGTCCTTGCCCACCACCTTCAGGCCATTGAGCAGCGCCGCCGTCGAAATGATGGCCGTGCCGTGCTGGTCGTCGTGGAAGACGGGGATGTTCATGCGCTCGCGCAGCTTCTGCTCGATGTAGAAGCACTCCGGCGCCTTGATGTCCTCCAGGTTCACGCCGCCCAGCGTAGGCTCCAGCGCGGCGACGATCTCGACGATCTTGTCCGGGTCGCGCGCGTCGAGCTCGATGTCGAACACGTCGATGCCGGCGAACTTCTTGAACAGGCAGCCCTTGCCCTCCATCACCGGCTTGCCGGCCAGCGGGCCGATGTCGCCCAGGCCCAGCACGGCGGTGCCATTGGTCACCACGGCGACCAGGTTGGCGCGCGAGGTGTATTCAGCGGCGGTGGCAGGATCCTTGGCGATCTCCTCGCAGGCGTACGCGACGCCCGGCGAGTAGGCCAGCGACAGGTCGCGCTGGTTCGACAGCGCCTTGGTCGCGGTGACCTGGATTTTTCCCTTGGTGGGACTGCGGTGGTATTCCAGTGCAGCGAGGCGCAGTTGCGCTTCAGGACTGTTCGGGGCATGTTGCGGTGCATCACCGCTGTTCTGGCTGCTCATTGGCTCGTCCGGAAAATGGCCCGGTGCCGGAAGCGCCCCTCTCCCGCCATGGTTCACATCGGCCGCAATCGGGAGAAGGACCGGAAGCGAAAAAAACATCTGGCAGCGAAACTGACGATTCCGACCACAAGGCACGCAAAAATCGAGCAGTTATTCTAGCCCACCGCTTCGTGCAAAGTGCCACCAAAGCCAGTCCGGAAGCCGTTTTTTGGGTGGAATGTTCCAGTTAAACAGCTTTTACCAATGGGTATGCAATGAACGTGCAGAAGCATGCCTCTGCACGCATTTGCACGCAGCCCTATTTCTGCTCCTTTTCGACTTCCAGCTTGACCCGTCGCGGCCGTCCGCTTTCCGCCGGGAAGTCCGCAAAGGCACTGCGGATCAGGTACGGCATCGTCGCCGGCAGGGTGCCGTTCTCGGTCTGGTTCTGCGCCGTGACCTGGTAGACCCGCTTGCCGGTGGCAGCGTCCCGGAAATAGACACGCAAGTTCGAGAACAGCACCGGCACATCGCGCACCACCGTCTGGGGCGGCCAATACCCCGGCCCCCATGGTCCCCACGGACCCCATGGCCGGTAATAGCCAGGCCCCCAGTAAGGCCCCCAATAGGGTCCCCATGGGCCGTACCAGGGATCGGGATAGACCGTTTCCGCCACGCGCACGATGCCGGGCGCGGCGTCGTAATCCATGCTGATGCGGTAGTGCGCCTGCTTCTCGGGCACCTGCTCATAGCCAATGCCAGACAGCGCCGCGGCCAGCCATTGCTCGTAGGTCTGGCGATCCAGCTGCCCCGCCTGTTCCGGGGTGCGCTCGAAGCTGTAGGTGCGCGGCGCATCGTTCTGCCAGCCGGGCTGGCGGAATGCGGTGACATCAGTCACCACGGTGCTGGCGCATCCTGACAGCAGCGCCGCCAGCAGCGCCAGCACGCCCCAGAGTCGCGGGGAGCCCAAGGGTCCTGCCCTTCCTTCTACTTCATTGCCGACACCGCCTGCGCGCTGCCACATAGTGCTACCTCGCTTCACATACTCACAAAATCGTCCTGCGTGTCTCTGAGACCACGCGGCACCGGCTGAATTCCCTCTGGCCGGGGTGCGCCGGCTGACAATGCCTCGCCACCCCCTTGGCTACAATGAGGACTTCGGCGCCATGCTTCGCCCGCGCGCGCATGGCCTGCCCTTTCCAACGGTCTTCCGAAGACAGGATCTCTCCATGCTGCGCACCGACACGCCCGTTACCGTCTATCGCAAGGACTATACCGCGCCCCCGTTCGCCATCGACCATGCCGACCTGGTGCTCGACCTCGATCCCCAGCGGACCGTCGTCACCAGCACGCTGCGCTTTGCGCGCCAGCCCGGCTCCGCCGCCGACGCGCCGCTGGTGCTGTGCGGCGACGAACTCGAACTGGTCGGCGTCAGCCTGGACGGCAAGCCGGTGGCCAACGCCACCCAGGACGCCGGCACGCTGACCATCCCCGGACTGCCAGCGCAGGGCACGCTCGAGATCACCACCGCGTGCCAGCCCGCGGCCAATACCACGCTGTCGGGCCTGTACGTGTCCAACGGCAACTTCTTCACCCAGTGCGAGGCCGAGGGCTTTCGCCGCATCACCTACTTCCTTGACCGCCCCGACGTGATGGCGACCTTCCGCGTCACGCTGCGCGCCAATCGCGAGGCGTACCCGGTGCTGCTGTCCAACGGCAACCTAGTCAGCAAGCGGGACTTGTCCGACGACCGCCATGAAGCCGTGTGGGAAGACCCGTTCCCCAAGCCGTCGTACCTGTTCGCGCTGGTGGCCGGCAAGCTGGAATGCATCGAGGAACGGATCCAGTCCGCCTCTGGCAAGGACAAGCTGCTGCAGGTCTGGGTCGAGGCGCGCGACCTGGACAAGACCCGCCACGCGATGGATTCACTGATCCATTCGATCCGCTGGGATGAACAGCGCTTCGGCCTGGAACTCGATCTCGACCGCTTCATGATCGTCGCCGTCGGCGACTTCAACATGGGCGCGATGGAGAACAAGGGCCTGAACATCTTCAACACCAAGTACGTGCTGGCCAATGCGGAAACCGCCACCGACACGGACTTCGCCAATATCGAGGCGGTGGTCGGCCACGAATACTTCCACAACTGGACCGGCAACCGCGTGACCTGCCGCGACTGGTTCCAGCTGTCGCTGAAGGAAGGCCTGACCGTGTTCCGCGACCAGGAATTCTCCGCCGACATGATGGGCTCGGAATCGGGCCGAGCGGTCAAGCGCATCGAGGACGTGCGCGTGCTGCGCCAGGTGCAGTTCCCCGAGGACGCCGGACCGATGGCGCACCCGGTGCGCCCCGACAGCTACGAAGAGATCAACAACTTCTACACCGTCACGGTGTACGAGAAAGGCGCCGAGGTCGTGCGCATGTACCAGACCCTGCTGGGCCGCGACGGCTTCCGCAAGGGCATGGACCTGTACTTCGAGCGCCATGACGGGCAGGCCGTCACCTGCGACGACTTCCGCGCGGCGATGGCCGATGCCAACGGCCGGGACCTGACGCAGTTCGGCCTTTGGTACAGCCAGGCCGGCACGCCGGTGGTGACCACGCGCACGGCCTGGAACGGCGACGACGGCAGCCTGACGCTGACGCTGACGCAGCGCTGCCCCAAGGTCGGCATCGAGACCCGCGCCGGCACGCCCGAGAAGCAGCCCTTCCACATCCCGTTCGCGCTCGGCTTGCTCGGCGCCGACGGCAAGGACCTGCCGCTGCAGCTCGAAGGCGAAACCGCGAACGGTGCGACCACGCGCGTGCTCGACTTCACGCAGGCCGAGCAGAGCTTCCGCTTCATCAACCTGCCGCGCGGCGCGGGGTCAGGCGAAGGCGCACCGCTGCCGTCCCTGCTGCGCGATTTCTCCGCGCCGGTGATCGTCGATGCCGAGTACACCGACGCGCAGCTGACCTTCCTGCTGGCGCACGACAGCGACGCCTTCAACCGCTGGGAAGCCGGCCAGCGCCTGGCCACGCGCGCGCTGCTGCAGTTGGTCGCCGACGTGCAGGCCGGCCGCGAGCTCAAGCTCGGACCGGCGCTGGCGCAGGCCATGCGCGCCGTGCTGACCGACGACACGCTCAACCCCGCCTTCCGCGAGCAGGCGCTGGTGCTGCCCGCCGAAGCCTACCTGGCCGAGCGCATGGGCGTGGCCGATCCCGCCGCCATCCACCGCGCCCGCCAGTTCATGCGCGAAGGCCTGGCCCGCGCGCTCAAGGCCGACTGGCTGGCCGCCTACGAGGCCAACGCCACGCCCGGCCCCTACTCGCCCGATGCCACCTCCGCCGCCAGGCGCGCACTGCGCAACCTGGCGCTCGGCTACCTGGCCGACAGCGGCGACGCCGACATGCACGCGCTGGCCGACAAGCAGTACCAGGCCGCCGACAACATGACCGACCGCTTCGCCGCGCTGTCGGCGCTGGTCAACAGCTTCGCGCCCGGGCGCGAGCATGCACTCACCGATTTCTACGAGCGCTTCGAGGACGACGCGCTCGTGATCGACAAATGGTTCTCGCTGCAGGGCATGCAGCGCGGCAGCGTTGGGCCACAACCAGGGCCCCACGCCGGCAAGCGCACCATCGACACCGTACTCAGGCTGATGGAGCACCCGGCGTTCAACCTGCGCAACCCGAACCGCGCGCGCTCGCTGATTTTCAGCTTCTGCTCCGGCAACCCGGCGCAGTTCCATGCCGAAGACGGCTCGGGCTACCGCTTCTGGGCCGACCAGGTGCTGGCGCTCGACGCCATCAACCCGCAGGTCGCCGCACGGCTGGCACGGGTGATGGACCGCTGGCAGAAGTACGAGCTGACACTGCGCGACCGCATGCGTGCCGAGCTGGAGCGCGTTGCCGCGAGCACCACGCTGTCGCGCGACGTCAGGGAGATTGTCGGCAAGGCGCTGGCCGCCTGAACCACTGAGTATGTCAGGGAGGCCCCGCAACGCCCCCTTTGCCCGGCCGGGGCCGGCCGGGCATGTAGAATTGCGGCCATCCAAGGAGAACCAACCATGACTCGCATCAGCCTCACCCGCTACCTGGTCGAGGAGCAGCGCAAGCACAACACGATCCAGCCCGAACTGCGGCTGCTGATCGAAGTGGTCGCGCGCGCCTGCAAGGCCATTTCCAATGCCGTCAACAAGGGCGCCCTTGCCGGCGTGCTCGGCTCGGCCGGGACCGGCAACGTCCAGGGCGAAACCCAGCAGAAGCTGGATGTGATCGCCAATGAGGTGCTGCTCGACGCCAATGAGTGGGGCGGCCACCTCGCCGCGATGGCGTCGGAGGAAATGGAATCGTTCTACGAGATTCCCAACCGCTACCCGAAGGGCGAATACCTGCTGCTGTTCGATCCGCTCGACGGCTCGTCCAACATCGACGTCAACGTGTCGATCGGCACCATCTTCTCGGTGCTGCACATGCCCAAGCCCGGCCAGACCGTGACCGAAGCCGACTTCCTGCAGCCCGGCACCCACCAGGTCGCCGCCGGCTACGCCGTGTACGGCCCGCAGACCACGCTGGTGCTGACCGTCGGCAACGGCGTGCACGTGTTCACGCTGGATCGCGAAGCCGGCAGCTTCGTGCTGACCCAGTCCAACGTGATGATTCCGGAAGACACCAAGGAATTCGCCATCAACATGTCGAACATGCGCCACTGGGCCCCGCCGGTGCGCAAGTACATCGACGAATGCCTGGCGGGCGACGAAGGCCCGCGCGGCAAGAACTTCAACATGCGCTGGATCGCCTCGATGGTCGCCGACGTGCACCGCATCCTGACCCGCGGCGGCGTCTTCATGTATCCGTGGGACAAGCGCGAGCCGGGGAAGGCCGGCAAGCTGCGCCTGATGTATGAAGCCAACCCGATGGCGATGCTGGTCGAGCAAGCCGGCGGCGCCGCCACCAACGGCCAGATCCGCATCATGGACGTGCAGCCGGAAAAGCTGCACCAGCGCGTGTCGGTGATCCTGGGCTCGAAGAACGAAGTGGAACGCGTCACCCGTTACCACCACGAAGCCGAAGGCAAGGCCTGAGCCTCGCCACCCGGCAACAAGACGGGGCGCCAGCTGGCGCCCCGTTTTTCATCCGCCTCCCGCAAGCGCAGCAGGCGCCTCCTGGACTGTGCCGGCGGATGACACGGGCGACACAAAAGGGCTTCCCAAGCCGGAAAATCGCTGCTAGTATTGCGGGCTGTTCCAGTTCACAGGAACTTGTTGCCGAAGTAGCTCAGTCGGTAGAGCAGCTCATTCGTAATGAGAAGGTCGGGGGTTCGATTCCTCTCTTCGGCACCAAAAGAATTCGGGGCATCGCCCTCGCAAACCCGGACAGCGCCACGCTCTCCGGGTTTTTTGTTGCCTGCACCCACAAGCCGCGCGTCAGGCCAGCGCAAGCGGATCTTCTTCCGTCTCGGTAGGCTCCCATCCTCGCGGCGTCTCGCGCATGACGATATGGATCGTGCGCTCGGTTGCATTCATGGCCTTCACAAGGTTCTTCACCCGCTCGTTTCCGTCCGCATGCGCGGCATACAGGACACGCAGGACCAGATCAGCGGCCTTCGGAATACAGTCATTCTTCTCCCAGATGGCGACGGCCTGGTCCGTACGCCCGAGCGCCTGGCCCAGCGTTGCCTGCGACATCAGCATGGCTGCCTGAGGCAACGACGCGACAGCGCGGTCGCAACGCTCTTGCGGAGGAGGCATTCCAGGCAGCGCCTTTAGTGCCGACCGAAGGTACGAGGTAATTTCAGAAGGGGATCAACCGCACGGCCTGCCAGCCAGGGTGGTTCACAGCCATCAGGTCCAGCGCGAACGCCACGGCGCCCATGACACCGCTGCGGACGGGTCGGCCATGGACGTTCCAGCGAACGGAAATCAGACAGGACTACCGCCCCAACCGCCACGCCCACCAATACCGGAACGGGTGGTCGAAGTCGGGATAGAGCACCGGCTGGCTGAAGCAGCCAGCGTGCTTCATCAGGAGGTAGGCGACAAGCATGGTCGCCCAAAAAACAAACATGTCCACGATGCACGGCCACCCTTGTTTGCCAGGTGGCCGTTTTCATTATAGGGAGCGCTGCCGCTGCGGGGCCGATACCGCACCCCGCACTTACCCTAACCAGGCAAGGTGGATCAATACAGTTCCGGCACGAACATCTCTTGCGGTACCGGATGCCGCACGTAGTCCTCATGCCGCTCGCGGGCCGGCAGCACGATCGTGGGCGCGTCCACGTCCTGGTAGGGCACCAGGCTGAGCAGGTGGTGGATGCAGTTCAGCCGCGCGCGCTTCTTGTCGTCGGCCTGCACTACCCACCAGGGCGCCTCGGCGATGTGGGTGCGCTCGAGCATGATCTCCTTGGCTTTGGTGTAGTCCTCCCAGCGCCGCTGCGATTCCAGGTCCATCGGACTGAGCTTCCATTGCTTGAGCGGATCGTGGATGCGGCTGAGAAAGCGCAGGCGCTGTTCGTCGTGCGTGATCGAGAACCAGTACTTGACGACCTGGATTCCGGAGCGGACCAGCATCTTCTCGAACTCGGGCACTGAGCGGAAGAATTCTTCGTACTGGTCGTCGTTGCAGAAGCCCATCACGCGCTCGACGCCGGCGCGGTTGTACCAGCTGCGGTCGAACAGCACGATCTCGCCTGCCGCGGGCAGGTGCGCCGCGTAGCGCTGGAAGTACCACTGGGTGCGTTCGCGGTCGTTGGGCGCGGGCAGCGCGGCCACGCGACATACGCGCGGGTTCAGCCGCTGCGTGATGCGCTTGATCACGCCGCCCTTGCCGGCGGCGTCGCGCCCTTCGAACAGGATCACCAGCTTGTGGCCGGTGGCCGCGACCCAGCTCTGCAGCCGCACCAGCTCGCCCTGCAGGCGGAACAGTTCGCGAAAATAGCGGCGGCGGCTGTCCTGCTCGGCGTTGTCGGGCAGGTGTACCGGGTCGCCGAAGGCTTCGCTGGCTTCGCGGTCGTCCAGTTCCAGTTCGATTTCTTCGTCGTAGTAGTCGGCCACTTCGTTGTGGATACGCCGTACCAACTCTGCCTCGCCCGGTCTCATCTGCTCCCCCTGTCGGATACATCGCGGTCGCGCCGATGCTGGCACGCCAGTGTTGCAGCCGCGTGAACGCCTTCGCGCGCTATGCCGCCGGGTTGATGTTGTGGTTGTGGCGGAACAGGTTGCCCGGATCGTAGCGGCGCTTGACCTCGACCAGCCGTGCGAAGTTGGGACCGTAGGCAGCGCCGATGCGGTCGGTTTCTTCCTGCGTCAGGAAGTTGACGTAGACGCTGCCCAGCGCGAACGGCGCCGCGGCGCGGAATACTTCGCGGGCCCAGCCGATGCAGGCGTCGTCCTCGGCCGGCGTGTCCCAGCGCCCATGCAGGTTCATGATGAACTGCGCGTCGCGGTTGGCATAGGCGGTGGCGTCCGGCGCCACGCGATTGGTCTGGCCGCCCATCGCGCCGATGAACACCTCGCATTGCGGCGACGGCAGCTTGCCGATCTGCTCGACCAGCATCGCGATCAGGCCGTCGTCCAGTCCGGCGAAGTTGTGCGATTTCCAGTAGTTGCGGGCGCCTGGCGTCAGCAAGGGATCGAAGGCCTGTTGCCATGCCGCGAAGGGCATTGGTCCGACATGCTCGCCATAAGGCGTGCCGAGCTTGCGCAGCGGCTCGACCAGCGCGGGGCCATGCTCCGGCGGGCCGATATAGCAGATCGCCAGCGCCACGATCGGCTTGCCGTGCGCCTCCGGCGGCAGGAACGGCAGAGGCGGGGCCTGGCGCAACACCGCCCAGACCGTCAATTCATCCGGCATCGACTTGAACTGCTCGCGGAAGGCCGAAAGCACCGTGGGACCCTGCTCGAGCGGGTAGACGATCAGGCCGCCATAGACCTCGGGGCCGACCGGGTGCAGCCGGAACTCGAACATCGTGACCACGCCGAAGTTGCCGCCGCCGCCGCGCAGCGCCCAGAACAGGTCGGGATGCTCGTCGGCGCTCGCGCGGACCAGCCTGCCTTCGGCGGTGACCACGTGCGCCGAGACCAGGTTGTCGACGGTGGTGCCGAACTTGCGGCTGAGCCAGCCGAAGCCGCCGCCCAGGGTCAGCCCCGCGACGCCGGTGGTGGAGTTGATGCCCAGCGGCGTGGCCAGTCCGAAGGCCTGCGCCTCATGGTCGAAATCGCGCAGCGTGGCGCCGGGTTCGACCCAGGCACGCTGCGCCCGCGGATCGATGCGCACCGAACGCATCGCCGACAGGCCGAGCACCATGCCGTCGTCGCAGATCGCCAGCCCGCCGATGTTGTGCCCACCGCCACGTATCGCCAGCAGCACGCCGTGCTCGCGCGCAAAGTTGACCGCGACGATCACGTCTGCGACGCCGGCGGCCTGCACGATCCCTTGCGGCCGGCGGTCGATCATCGCGTTCCAGATGCGGCGAGCTTCATCGTAGGCCGCGTCGGCGGGCTGCAGCAGGCGCCCGCGCAATTGCGCCTTCAGTGATTCGACATGTTCTTGCGATAACTGGCCCATGATTTGTCTCCCGATGCGGGTTGGAACCATCGGACGACGCGCGGCTGCCGGGGCGGAGGAAGATGGCCACGAGGACCGATGACTCCACCATTTAAGGCAGGCCCCCGCCGAATGTAAAACGCGGCGTGCAGCGCGCCCCGCCCAAGTGAAGCAACGCGATCATGGCCCCGCGCCCGCCTATCATGGAAGCACTGCCGGTACAGTGCTAACTTGCGCCGACCGGCTGCGCAATGGACACAACCAGCCTCCCTCCCCTGTTCCTGTGCGGCGATGTGATGACCGGGCGCGGCATCGACCAGATCCTGGAGCATCCCAGCCAGCCGCTGCTGCATGAATCGTATGTGCATTCGGCGCTCGACTATGTGCGCCTGGCCGAGCGCAAGGCGGGCCCGATCGCGCGCCCGGTGGCGCCGGCGTATCCATGGGGCGACGCGCTCGCGGAACTCGATCGTCGCGGCGCATGGCCGCGCATTGCCAACCTGGAAACAGCGATCACCACCAGCGACGACGCATGGCCCGGCAAGGCCGTCCATTACCGCATGCATCCAGGCAATGTCGATTGCCTGCAGGCGGCGGCCGTCGACTGCGTGGCGCTGGCCAACAACCATGTGCTCGACTGGGGACGCGCGGGCCTGACCGATACGCTGGCAGCGCTCGATGCCGCGCATATCGCGCATGCCGGTGCCGGACCCGACGAGGACAGCGCGATGCGCCCGGCCTGGCTGCAGCGGCCGGGCGGCGGCCACGCCGGCCGCGTTGCGGTGTTTGCCTTCGCCATGCATAATTGCGGCACGCCAGCGGCATGGCGCGCCACCGCCGGCCACTCCGGCGTGAACCTGCTGGATGACTGGTCCGCCGCCTCGTGCGACCGCATCGCCGCGCGGATCGCCAAGGACAGGCGTGCCGGCGACCTTGTGGTGGCATCCATCCACTGGGGCGCCAACTGGGGCTATCACATCGATCCGGCGCAACGCGCCTTCGCGCACGGGCTGGTGGAACGGGCTGGCGTGGATATCGTGCATGGACATTCCTCGCACCATCCGCTCGGCATCGAGCTGCATGCGGGCAAGCCCATCCTCTACGGCTGCGGCGACTTCATCAACGACTACGAGGGCATCGGCGGCTACGACGACTACCGGCCGGACCTGGCGCTGATGGCCTTCGTCAGCTTCGATGCGGCAGGCAACGCAGACCTGCGATTGGTGCCGCTGCGGCGCAGCCATTTCCGGCTGGAATATGCGGGCGAAGTCGACATCGCATGGCTGCTGGCGATGTTTGCGTACGAAGGCCGCGCGCTCGGCACGCGAGTCGAGCGCAGCGGGCTGCACGAACTGCGCCTGTCGGCGGCATGAGGCCGCGCCATTGGGCCGACGCCATGAAAAAGCCCGCCTGCACGGCGGGCTCTTGCGGCACGCTAAGCTGCGGTGCTGCGCTAGTGGCGGTGGATCATATGGTCGAACCACGTGCGCACCGACTGCTCCTGCTGCTGCAGCAGCGTCGGGTTCTTCTCGCGCATGACCCAGATAACAAAGGCGGCGCAGGCGACCAGGGCGATCAGCGCCAGTGCTGTGATCAGTACGGCAGTCATAGCAACCTCCTGTGAAAGACTGGTTGCACCTTCAGTGTAGGTCGGATCGCCGCGATGCACATGGGGGCAAAAGCAGGAAGGCCAGCCGCTTTGGCTGGCCTTCCGGTATCTCAAGTGCCACGTGAGTCGGTTCCGTGTAACGCTTCCACAGTTTGCTGGTCCGCTTCTGCATTCACTGCCCGAGACTAGCTCTCTCGCCCATCCTGCGGCACCCCAGGACATACCTGCAGGATAGTACAAATTCGGGAGCGGAGAAGGCTCCCGCCAAGGTCCCGCTCAGGTCCCGCTCAGGTCCCGCTCAGGTCCCGCTCACGTCACCGCAATGCGGTCGTCGACCAGGCGGATCTGGCCACCTGGCTTGTCTTCCATCACCTTGAGCACGCGGCTGCCCACCTGCAGCGTGACGCCGCCATGGATGCGCCGTGCCGCGTCAATGACGGCATCGGCCGCGGGCTGCATCTGCTGGCCAAGCTCGGTCAGTCGGCTTTCCAGCTCGAACAGGTCACGCGAGAGCTTGAACAGCGTGGCACGCGCCTTTTCGCGCAAGTCGCCGACGACCTTCTCCGGATGCTTGGCAAAGAACGCGACCAGCTGCTTGACCTTGTTCTGCTCTTCCAGCAGCCGCAGGCGGTCAGCCTCGAGCGCGACGCGTTGCGCGTCGGCATAGGGGTTCAGTCCGACCTGCACGCTGGTGGCACTGCCGGCGAGACTGCCGAGCACCGCGGCGCGCACCGCCAGCATGGCGCGCGTGCGCCCGCCACTGATGCTGCCCTGCACGCCGGGGCCGCCGACCGCGATGCGCTCGCCCGCGGCAACATCGCTCTGGCGGATGCCGCTGTCGACGTTCACCTCGGTGCCGGCCTCGACCACGGCATTCTCGATAAAGCGCGCCTTGACGGCGCCTTTGCAGCGCACGCTGGCGCGGCTGATGCCGCCGTCGGCACGGCCGGTCTCGGTCTTGCCGATGATGCCGCCCTTGACCACGACATTGCCGCCGGCCTCGATGTCGGCGGCTTCGATGGTGCCCTCGACCAGCACGTCGCCGCTGACGCGCACCGACATGCCGGTACGGATATCGCCCGCCACGCGCAGCGTGCCGTCAAAGGCAACGTTGCCGGAATGCAGGTCGACTGCCTCCACCTGAACCACCGGGCTGACGGCGATGCCATGCACGCCGGCCACCGGCGCGCCGGCGATCACGGCAACCAGCAGGTCGGGGTCGTCGGGATCGGCGGCGGCGCCGGTGAGGCCCTCGGCAAAGGGCGCATCGTCGACAGGATCGGCGGGCACCGGCTTGCCGAACACGTCCCTGCCATCGTTGCCGGCCACCGCCGGGATGCGGCGCATCAGCGGCATGCCGGGGCTGACCAGCAGCAGGTTGCCAAGGTCGCGCAGGTCGACGCGCGACTCTTCTTCATCGGCCTGCACCGGCTTGCGCGGCTGCAGCAGGTTGAGGAAGCGCGCCGCCTCGCCCTGGCGCGGCGCTACGCCGGCGGCGATGGTGCGCAGTTCGCAGCGGCCTTCGGCCAGCGCGGCGTCGAGCGCCAGCGCCTGGATCGGCGCGACCACGCCGCGCTCCGCGACGGCGCGGCGGATATCGTCCTCCGTGACCGGGCGGCCGCCTTCGGCGGGCAGCAGCGTGAGCCGTACGGCCAGGCAGTCTTCCGTGATATCGAGCTCGAACGCGCCATCGACCAGGACACCGATGGCGGCGTCGATCTCATGCTCGGCGCGCTGGCACTGCTGCAGGAACTGCGCGACAGCGCGGGCGTCCAGCCTGGCGCCGGCCCAGCCGTGGCTGTCCAGGCACTGCTTCAGGCTGGCGTGATCCGGCGCCAGCCTGCCTGGCTCCGGTGTGTAGCGCGCATGCACCTGCTCGCCTGGCTCGGTCAGCTCCAGGCGCAAACCCGACTCGTGCATCATGAGTCCCCTGACATTGGTTGCGGAGCTGCATGGCGATCGGCCACGGCGGCCTGTCCGCGCTGGCGGACAGCGCGTGCCCGGACGGCTGGCGCTCCACTTGTTATCGATCCATGACCATCGGCAGCGAGGCGGCAAAACTTGAGCGAACAACGATCCCGGCCGAGGTGGGGTGGGCAGGAACATGGCCGGCGGGGCATCGCCGGACTTTTCGGTAAACTGTCGGCATTCCCGCGGCGCGCCGCGTCCCGCAGCCTGTGCAGTCCCCATGTCAAATACCCACGAAATCCGCCCCGGCCAGTCCATCGAACTGCTCAAGGAACTCCATATCCTGACGCGCGACGGCAAGATGAACCAGGACAGCCGGCGCAAGCTCAAACAGGTCTACCACCTTTTCCAGTTCATCGAGCCGCTGCTGCAGCAGGTCAAGGATGAGCGCGGCCGCGTCTCGCTGGCCGACCATGGCGCCGGCAAGTCATACCTCGGTTTCATCCTGTATGACCTGTTCTTCAAGGCATTGAAGGACGATTCCCACCTCTACGGCATCGAGACGCGCGAGGAACTGGTGAAGACCTCGCAGGGGCTGGCAGCGCGGCTGGGCTTTCCCGGGATGTCGTTCCTGAACCTGTCGGTGGCCGACTCGATCACCTCGCCGCAACTGCCGCCGACCATCGACGTGGTCACCGCGCTGCATGCGTGCAATACCGCCACCGACGACGCCATCCGCTTCGCGCTGGCCAAGCATGCGCAGCACATCGTGCTGGTGCCCTGCTGCCAGGCCGAAGTGGCTAGCGTGCTGCGCAAGAACAAGGGCAAGCTGCTGGCCGGCAACCCGCTGACCGAGATCTGGCGCCACCCGTTGCATACGCGTGAATTCGGCAGCCAGGTGACCAATGTGCTGCGCTGCCTGCAGCTGGAAGCGCATGGCTATCAGGTCAGCGTGACCGAGCTGGTGGGCTGGGAACATTCGATGAAGAACGAGCTGATCATCGCCCAGTACAAGGACCTGCCGCGCCGGCGTCCGGCGGAGCGGCTGCAGAACGTGCTGGAAACGCTGGGGCTGGAAGAGATGAACGAACGCTTCTTCACCGACCCGCTATCGGCCACGCCGGCCACGCCAGCCACGCGGGCCGAGCCGGCGTAACTCAGTCTTTCGCGGGCGGGTTCTTGCCGGCGACTTTGCCTTCGGCTTCGGTTTTATCTTCGTCCTCGCCCGCCATCCAGCGGCGCCAGCCTGCATGCCCCAGGCGGCGCATGGTTGCCTGGTTGCGCTCGTAGATATCCGCCGCATCCGGAAAGGCCGCCGCAGCGCGCGCGATGCTGTCCTCGCGCAGCAAGTGCAGGATCGGATACGGTGCGCGGTTGGTGTAGTTCTCGATATCGTCCGGCCCGCTATCGGCGAACTGGTATTGCGGATGAAAGCTGGCGATCTGCAGTGTGCCTTCCAGGCCAAGGCTACCAAGCAGGCGGTCGGCGAAGTACAGCAGGTCGTTGTAGTCGAGGAAATCGGCCACCGCGTCGGGCAGAATCAGCAGCGTGGTGTCGATCTCTGCCGGATCCGCCTCATCGAGCAGGCGGAGCTCGCGCTCGAGTTCATCCAGCACATCCGGCGCTAAGGTCGCCGTGCTGACCACGTAACGCACCTGCTCCTTCACATAGACGCTCTTGGCAAAGGGGCACAGGTTGAGCCCGATCACGGCGCGTTCAAGCCAGTGGCGGGTGGCGGCAATAACCGCATCTGCGGCGTCTGCGGAAGTGACAGCGGGAGACATGATGGCAATACCGGGGAAACCGTCATTCTAGCGCTGCCGCAGGATCTATAATCCGCGGCGGAAGCAACCCCTGCCCTCGCCCGACCGCCAATGTCCCTCGCCAATCCTTCCCCTTCGCTTTCCAACCGCCCCGACGTCGCCATCATCGGCGGCGGCCCGGCCGGGCTGATGGCGGCCGAGGTACTGGCGGCGCAGGGCGTGAGCGTGGCGGTCTATGACGCGATGCCGTCGGTCGGGCGCAAGTTCCTGATGGCTGGCAAGGGCGGCATGAACCTCACACATGCGGAGCCGGAACCCGCCTTCCTCGGCCGTTATGGCACCCGTGCCGCGGAGATCGCGCCGATGCTTGCGGATTTCGGCCCGCAGGCGCTGCGCGAGTGGGTCCACGGGCTCGGCATCGACACTTTCGTCGGCAGCTCCGGCCGCGTCTTCCCGACCGACATGAAGGCCGCGCCGATGCTGCGCGCATGGCTGCACCGGCTGCGCGAAGCCGGCGTGCAGTTCCATATGCGCCATCGCTGGCTGGGCTGGCTGGACCTGGACGAGGGCGCACCGCACCTGCTGCGCTTCGCCACGCCGCATGGCGACGTGTCGGTGGCCGCGCGTGCCGTGGTGCTGGCGCTCGGCGGCGCAAGCTGGGCGCGGCTGGGATCGGATGGCGCGTGGGTGCCGCGGCTGGCTGACCGTGGCGTCGATATCGCGCCGCTGCGCCCAGCCAATTGCGGCTTCGATGTGGCATGGAGCGAATCGTTTGCCGACCGTTTCGCCGGCACGCCGGTCAAACCGGCGGCGATCGCATTGACCGATCGCGACGGCAACGCGCACTACCGCCAGGGCGAATTCGTCATCAGCGCCACCGGCATCGAAGGCAGCCTCGTCTATGCGCTGTCGGCACCGATCCGCGACCGGATCGAAGCCGACAGCAGCGCGGTCATCCACCTCGACCTGCTGCCCGCGCACACCGCCGAACAGGTCGGCAACGCCGTGAACCATCCGCGCGGCTCGCGTTCGCTGTCCAGCCACCTGCAAAGCCGGCTCGGCATTACCGGCGTCAAGGCCGGGCTGCTGCGCGAATGCCTGACGAAAGATGCGATGCAGGATCCCGGCACGCTGGCCGTGTCGCTCAAGGCGCTGCCGCTGCGCCTGCTGCGGCCACGCCCGATCGACGAGGTCATCAGCAGCGCCGGCGGCGTGCGTTTCGAGGCGATGGATGAGCGATTGATGCTACGCGCGCTGCCAGGCGTATTCTGCGCGGGCGAAATGCTGGACTGGGAAGCGCCCACCGGCGGCTACCTGCTGACGGCGTGCTTCGCCAGCGGGCGCACCGCGGCGCTGGGCGCCGCGGCACATCTTCAGCAACCCCTGCGGCAAAACTAGGCCTGCTTGCCGCCGGCGATGCTGAGCGCCACCGCTTCGGCCACTTCGATGCCGTCGATGGCGGCCGAGTAGATGCCGCCGGCATAGCCCGCGCCCTCGCCCGCCGGGTACAGGCCCTTGACGTTGATACTCTGGTAGTCGTCGTTGTTGCGGCAGATGCGCAGCGGCGACGAGGTGCGCGTCTCCACGCCGGTCAGCACCGCGTCATGCAGCGCGAAGCCCGGCAGCTTCTTGTCGATCTCCGGAATGCCTTCGCGGATCGCCTCGATCACGTAGTCGGGCAACGACGTGCTCAGGTCCGTCGGCGTCACGCCGGGCTTGTACGAAGGCTCGACCGAGCCCAGCGACGTCGACGCACGGCCGGCGATAAAGTCACCCACCAGCTGGCCCGGCGCGTTGTAGTTGCTGCCGCCCAGCTCGAACGCCCGTTCTTCCCACTTGCGCTGGAACTCGATGCCAGCCAGCGGGCCGCCCGGATAGTCCTCCGGCGTAATGCCGACCACGATGCCGGCGTTGGCATTGCGCTCGGCGCGCTTGTACTGGCTCATGCCGTTGGTCACCACGCGGCCCGGCTCCGACGCCGCCGCCACCACCGTGCCGCCGGGACACATGCAGAAGCTGTACACGGAGCGCCCGTTGCTGCAGTGGTGCACCACCTTGTAATCGGCCGCGCCCAGCAGCTTGTTGCCGGCGAACTTGCCGAAGCGGCTGCGGTTGATCAGGCCCTGCGGATGCTCGATGCGGAAGCCCAGCGAAAACGGCTTGGCCTCCATGAACACGCCGCGGTCGTGCAGCATCTGGAAGGTATCGCGCGCGCTGTGTCCGACCGCCATGATGACGTGGTCGGCTTCCAGGTACTCGCCATTCGACAGCCTCAGGCCGCGCACTTGGCCGCCGTCGATGTCGATATCGTCGACGCGCGTTTCGAAGCGGATCTCGCCGCCCAGCTCGATGATCTCCGCGCGCATCTTCTCGACCATGCTGACCAGCCGAAAGGTGCCGATATGGGGGCGCGCCTTGTACAGGATGTCTTCCGGCGCACCGGCGCGCACGAACTCGTTCAGCACCTTGCGCCCATAGTGCTTCGGGTCCTTGATCTGGCTGTACAGCTTGCCGTCCGAGAACGTGCCCGCGCCGCCTTCGCCGAACTGCACGTTCGACTCCGGGTTGAGCACGCTCTTGCGCCACAGGCCGAACGTGTCCTTGGTGCGCTCGCGCACTTCCTTGCCGCGCTCCAGGACAATCGGGCGGAAGCCCGACTGCGCCAGGATCAGGCCGGCCAGCAGGCCGCATGGGCCCATGCCTATCACCACCGGACGCAGCGCGGGGCCGCCCTGCGGCGCGCGCGCGACGAAGCGGTACTCCATGTCGGGCGTCTCGCTCCAGTTGGGCTTGCCGGCCATGCGCTTGCGCGCCGCGGCTTCGTCGCTGACTTCGATATCGATGATGTAGGTCAGCTTGATATCGGAGCGCTTGCGCGCATCGTGCGCGCGGCGGAATACGGTATAGCCGATCAGGCCGTCCCCCTTGACGCCGATCTGCGCGGCGCTGGCACGCACGGCGGCATCCAGGTCGCTTTCGGTATGGTCGAGCGGGAGTTTGACTTCACTTAGACGTAGCATGGGGAACCCGGGAACTGCGGCCGGGGGGTTGGGCACACCAATGTGCCAGGCCGGCCGGAGCGCAATTTTATAGTTTTTCGGGCGCCGGGTCGGCAATCGGTTGCGGCTGGTGCCGCCATGGCGACGGCATGCGGCGTCTGCGCCACCCTGCCAGCGCCCCCAGGCGCGCGAGCATGCCAGGCGGCATGGCGATGGTAAAGGCGGCATCGCCGTGCGCCGCGACCTGCAGCCAGCCGCGTTCCGGTAGGGTCAGCGACTCCCCCTCGCGCAGGCGCCAGCGCGGGACGTGCCAGCTTTCGGCCAGCCATTGCGGCGGGCCGCTGACCTCGATCCGGCCGGCACCGGCGTGCAGTACCGTGCCCGCCGGCACGCGCAGAAGCAGGCATTGGCCGGCGGACAGGCGCGTGGCGGACGCCGGCAAGACGCCCTCTGAAGGGTCGATCGATACGCTTGGCATGGCTTGGCTCCGGTAACAGATTCAGGCCTCCAGACTATCGGCCGGCCTCCGCACGCGGCAGGCACACCCCCGCGCAACCCCTACCGGAACAGCGAGCCAAAACCGAGGCTGTTACGATACAGACACCCCGCATCTGTATCTGTACCCCAATGGCCATCCGCGCCACCATGCCGCCCATGGAATCCACCCCGCTCTACCGCCAGGTTGCCGGCCACTACCGCCGCGCCATCGAATCCGGCACGCTGACCGCCGGCGACCGCATGCCCTCCGTGCGCGCGCTGATGGGACTGCATGGTGTCAGCCTGTCCACGGCGCTGCAGGCCTGCCGCCAGCTGGAGAGCGACGGCCTGCTCGAAGCCCGCCCGCGCGCCGGCTATTTTGTCGCGGCACCGGTGCGCGCGCCGCTGGCACCGCTGACCGAACCCGATGCCGCCCTGCCCGATCCCGCGCAGTACGTCGGCATCCACCAGCGCATTTCGGGGCTGCTGGCGCGCAGCCAGCACCAGCATGTCCATACCAACCTGGGCGGCGCCTACTGTGCGCCCGCGCTGTATCCCGCCGATGCGCTGCGCAGCGCCGCGGCGCGCGCCCTGCGCCGGCATCCGCTGCTGTTCGGCGAGGCGGTCGAACCGGAAGGCCATGCGCCGCTGCGCGGCGCCATCGCGCGCCAGGCGCTGCACGCACGGATGCAGCTGGCGCCGGAGGAGATCGTCATCACGCACGGCTGCACCGAGGCGCTCAACCTGGCGTTGCGCGCGGTGGCCGGCCCTGGCGACGTGATCGCGGTGGAATCGCCCACTTACTATGGCCTGCTGCAGATCCTCGAAAGCCTCGGCATGCGCGCCCTGGAAATCCCGTGCAGCCCGCAGACCGGGATGTCGCTCGAGGCGCTCGAGCTGGCGGCGCAGCACTACGACAATATCCGCGCGGTGGCGGTGGTGCCCAACCTGCAGAACCCGCTCGGCTGCATCATGCCGGACGCGCACAAGGCGCGGCTGGTGCAGTGGTGCGAGTCGCGCGGCATCGCGCTGATCGAGGACGACTGCTTCTCCGCCACCGCCGACGGCGATACCCAGCCGGCGGCGGCCAAGGCCTGGGATGGCAGCGGCAACGTGATCCACTGCGCCTCGCTGCACAAGGTGCTGGCGCCGGGCATGCGGCTCGGCTGGATCGCTGCCGGCAAATGGCAGCCGCGCGTGGAAATGCTCAAGTTCGGGCTGTCGCGGCCCAACGAGATGCTGTCGCAGATGGCGGCGGCGGATTTCCTCGCCAGCGGCGCGCATGAACGGCACCTGCGCCGGCTACGCACGCGGCTGCAGTTGCAGCGCGAATGGTTCGCCCAGGCGGTGGCGGCCAGTTTTCCGGCCGGCACGCGGCTGGGCTCGCCGCGCGGCGGCATGCACCTGTGGGTAGAGATGCCCGCGCCGGTATCGTCCGAGGCGGTCTTCGACCAGGCGCTGCAGGCCGGCATCCGCGTCATGCCCGGGGTGATGTTCTCCAACGCCGGGCGTTTCGACCATTGCCTGCGCATCAACTGCGGCACGCCACGCTCGACGCAGATCGAGCGCGCACTGGCCACGCTGGCCGGCGTGGTGCACCGCCTGGCTGGCTAGCCACGCGCGGGGGGCGCGCGCATTTTTGCAACACGCGCGCGACCGCCTGGCCGGACTGACCTGCTTTTTGCGACCGGTTTGCCCCATTTGCCGCCGCCTCGCCTATCCTAGTGCGCTGGCGCGGCGGCCGTGGCCTCGGCTGGTCCCCGGAAACACTGCCAGGCCCCGCCACCAGACGGGAACAAGAACAAAGGAGAGTGGCCTTGAGCAGTCCATCCGCGGCATCGCGCAACCGCCCTGCCGGCACCGAGCCGGGGAACAGCTTCGACGATTACCAGACGCTGTTCCAACTCGCCCCCGTGTCGCTGTGGCTGGAAGACTTCAGCGACGTGCGGGTCCATTTCGAACAGCTGCGCCGCGATGGGGTCACCGACCTGCGCGCCTACCTGCGCGCCAATCCGCACCAGGTGGCGCAATGCTCGTCGCTGATCCGCGTGATCGACGTCAACCAGCGCACGCTAGACCTGTTCCGGGCGGCCGACCTCGATGACCTCATCGCCAACCTCGAGACGGTCTTCCGCGACGACATGTTCGACCAGCACGTGGAAGAACTCGGCCAACTCTGGGACGGCGGCAACCGCTTTGCCAGCCAGACCGTCAACTACACGCTGAACGGCGAACGCCTCGATATCCGGCTCGAAGCCACGGTGATGCCCGGCCATGAAGGCAGCTGGGAGCGCGTGCTGCTGTCGGTCGAGGACATCACCGCGCGCGTGCGCACCGAACGCGAGCTGCGCCGCAGCGAGCAATACGCCGTGGGCCTGTTCGAACACTCGCCGGTGTCGCTGTGGGTGGAAAATTTCAGCGCGGTCAAGGTGCTGCTCGACGAAGTGCGCGCGGCCGGCATCACCGACTTCCGCACCTTCCTCAACGTGCATCCGGACTTCGTCTCGCGCTGCATGCAGGAAATCCGCGTGCTCGACGTCAACCGGCAGACGCTGCTGATGTTCGGCGCCGAGTCCAAGCAGATCCTGCTGTCGCGCCTCGGCGACGTGTTCCGCGACGACATGCGCATCCACTTTGCCGAGCAGCTGATCGACCTCTGGCACGAGAAGCTGTGGCAGCAGCGCGAAGTCATCAACTACGCGCTCGACGGCCGCCAGGTCGACGTCTTCATGCAGTGGTCGGTCTTCCCCGGCTGCGAGGCCGACTGGGACCAGGTGCTGGTGTCGCTGACCGACATCACCGCGCGCAAGAAGGCCGAGGCCTATGTCGAGTTCCTGGGCAAGCACGACGTGCTGACCAAGCTCTACAACCGCGCCTACTATGAGGACGAACTGGCGCGGCTGGGCCGCAAGGGCCCGTGGCCGGTCAGCGTGGTGGCGGTGGACCTGAACGGGCTGAAGGTCGTCAACGACCAGTTCGGCCACGGCGACGGCGACGGCCTGCTGCGCCGCACCGGCGAGGTGCTGAAGAAAGCGGTGGGCGAGCAGGCCTGCGTGGCGCGTATCGGCGGCGACGAATTCATGCTGCTGCTACCCGGCCGCGACGAGCGCGGCGCCGCCACGGTGGTCGAGCAGATCGAAAAGGTAGTGGAGCTGAACAACACCTTCTATCCCGGCGTGCGCCTGAGTTTCTCCATCGGCCACGCCACCTGCGTGCAGGGCGCGCGCCTGACCGACGCGGTCAAGGTGGCGGACAGCCGCATGTACGAAGCCAAGCGCGCGCATTACGAGGCGCTGGGCAACGAGCGCCGCCGCGGCGGCAATTGAAGCGCGGGCGGCACGCGCCTCAGCCCGGCGCGCACTCTCCGCGCATCAGCGCCCATTCCTCGCACTGCTTGCCTGAGGGAAAGGTGCAGATGCCGGTCTGGCCGGCGGGCGTCGACACGATCGACAGCTTGCCGCCGCGCTGGGCGCAGTTGACCGAAGCCGGATTGGGCATGCCGACCGTGGGCGCCGGGCTGGCCGGTGGCGCTGCGCCCTGGCCTCTCGGCGTGGTTGCGCAGGCAGCGGCGCCAAGGCTGGCGGCGACCAGCCACAGTGCGGATCGGACACGCATTGGGATCTCCATCAGGTCAGTCCCCACAGCAAAAGAGCCGGCTTGCGCCGGCTCTCTTGTGGTTACAGGTACGCGATCAGGGCCACGCCCGCCACGATCAGCCCGAACTTGGCCACGTAGTACAGCTGGCGGTTCCACGCCTTGAAGCGACGGCGATATTGCCCGCCCAGCCAGACAAAGCGGAACAGCTTGTTGATCATGCCGGTCTGGTCGTGCTCGTCGTTGGGCGAGCTGGCCGCGGTCATGACCTTGCGGCCCATCCAGTGGTTGAACTTCATGGCCCAGCCATAGCGCATCGGGCGCTCGATATCGCAGAACAGGATCAGTCGATTGGTCTCGCTGCGGTTCTCGGCCCAGTGCAGGTAGGTTTCATCGAACACCACGCCCTCGCCGTCGCGCCAGCTGTGGCGCTCGCCGTCGACCTCGATAAAGCAGCGGTCATCGTTGGGCGTGGACAAACCCAGGTGATAGCGCAGCGAGCCGGCGAACGGGTCGCGGTGCGGATTGAGCTTGCCGCCCGGCGGCAGCTCGGCGAACATCGCTGCCTTCACGCTGGGCAACTCGCGCAGCAGCGCCACGGTCCTGGGGCACAGCGTCTCGGCCGACGGGTGCTGGGCCTCGTACCACTTCAGGTAGAAACGCTTCCAGCCGTACTTGAAGAATGAATTGAAGCCGGCGTCGTCGTTCTTGTCCGCGGCCTTGATCTTGCGCATCGCGCCCAGCGCCAGCCCTTCGTCGCGGATCTCCGGCCACGCGGCGCGCAGCTTTTCCAGGTCGGGGAAATTATCGACCGGGATGTACGGCGTGCGCGGCACGCCAGAGAACGCATACATGAAGCAGTTGATCGGCGCCACCAGCGCCGAATGGTCCAGCAACTGGCGCCAGATCTTCAGCCTTACCTTGCCGCGGAAGTGCACATACAGGATGGCACCGAGGTAGCCCGCGACGATTATCCACTTGATCACCCGAAATCCTCCTGGTTAGCCGCCCTGGCGCGCACGATGACGGGCGCAGCGGGCCGGCCGGGCGAAAACCGGCATTTTAGCGAAATGGGCGACGCACCGCAGCTAGTGGCGGCTGCGGCACATCGCAACGAATGGCTATCAGGACTCGCGACCGGGTCCGCCGCGCGACTGGCGCGCAATGCGATCGATCAGTGCCTGGGCATCTTCGGGCATGCCCTGCAGCGTCAACAAGCGCGCGTTGAGCACCAGGTTTTCCAGCACCAGCTTGGCGGTCGAGGCCCACATCGTGGCCAGCAGCGCTTCCATCGGCATGCCGGACGCTTCCATCCGCTCGGAGCGCTCGGCGATCAGCCGGCACGCCAGCTGGCGCAGCGCGCGGTCATCGAATGGCAGGTCGGCGTAGTCGATTGGGTCTTCCTTCTCGACCTCGGCCATCAGTTGCAGCAGGGTGTCTTCTTTCATGGGCAGACTCCTGGCAAAGCATGAACCAAACGGGCACCGCGACGGCGGTTATGCTATACGCGGCTATACGCGAAATTCTCCCGCCATGTCGGCGTCGGTGCGCGCCTCCAGGCGGCCCGACCGACAGGCGGCGACGAACTGCTCATAGTCGCGCTCGACCTGGTCGGCATAGCCATTGGCATAGCCTACCATCGCATCGGCCATCCGGTCGCTCCGTCCCAGGTAACCGCTGACCTCGGCGGCCAGCCCGCTGCCCTTGGCATGCGCCCGCGCCAGCACCCAGCCGCACAGCGCGGCGTAGCGGCCGAAGATTTCGGCATCCATCAGCTCGAGCTGGGGCGACAGCTTCATGTCGCGCAACTGCCGCATGTAGAAGTGCCTCCCGAACGGCCCCTTGGTCCAGCCCAGGAACAGGTCGCTGGCCGCCTGCATCAGGCGCTGGCCCTCGACCACGCGGCGCCCCTCATGCGCGGCCGCCGGCCCCTTGAAGAAGCGCGCCACCACCGAGCGCGTGGCTTCCTTGACCTGCAGGAACAGCGGCTTGTCGTGCTGGTCGATCATCAGCAGGATCATGCAGCGCGTGCCCACACTGCCGACCCCGACCACCTTGAAGGCCTGGTCGTGGCGCGTGAAATGCCCCAGCAGCCGGCGCCGGTCGGGCGCCAGCGTCGACAGGTAGTCCTTGAACGACTGTTCCAGCGTCTGTTCGGGATCGGCCACGGTCAGCCAGTCGTCGCCCGGATCGAGCAGCGTCTGCTTGCCGCGCACATGGAAGACGGCGGGCGGCGCATCCAGGATCCGCCAGCGGCCTTCGACGCGTTCGGCCAGCTTGGGCAGCAGCGCATCGTGGGTGCGGTCGGCCGCGCGCTCGATGCCGCGGCGGATGCGCTTCTGCACATTGGGCGAGGCCTCCTCTTCCAGCAGCCGCTCGAACGTGATGCGGTCGTACCAGGTGTCGAGCATGCCCATCTCGGCGTAGCCCTGCATCCGGTCGCGGTAGCTGCGTACCGCCTGGCGCACCAGGTCGTCGGCGGTGTCGGCGGGATGGCGCAAATGGCGCGCGGCCACCACGAAGCTGGCGCACAGCCGCTTCAGGTCCCATTCCCACGGACCGGGGCTGGTTTCGTCGAAATCGTTGAGGTCAAACAGCAGCGCGCGTTCGGGCGTGGCATAGCCGCCGAAGTTGGCCACGTGGGCGTCTCCGCAGACCTGCATGGTCAGGCCCGTGTCGGGCGTGCCGGCGAGATCGTGCGCCTGGATGATCGCAGTGCCGCGGTAGAAGGCGAAGGGCGATTCCAGCATGCGGCCGTAGCGCAGCGGCACCAGCCGGGGCACGCGCCCCTCGCTGCTGATCTCGAGCAGCTTGACGGGATCGCGATCCAGATTGCCTAGCGCCTCGTGCGCGCCGCGAGGTAACTGTTGCCGGATGGACTTGCCGCGATCGAGGCGGGCCTCGACGACATCCTCGGGGGCCGGGCCGCTTTCCGCGCCGCCACTTGTTTCCGCGTCTTGCCGTATCGCCACGATGCCTCCCTGCCGGCGCGCCGGCGGTTTTGCCATAGGTGCAGCTTCTGTGGCACAAGCTAGTGCAGCACGCCGCGGCTTGTCAATCGACCGGCCGCGTCGGCAAGCGTGGCGCTATGCTCAGAGCGCCGGCGGCTGGCGGCGGAAGCCGACGCCGAAGCGGTTCCAGGCATTGATCATCGAAATCAGCAAGGTCAGGTCGGCAATTTCCTTTTCCGAGAACTGTTCGCGCACCGCGTTGTAGTCGGCGTCGGGCGCCTGGCTTTGCGGCAGCAGCGTCAGCGCCTCGGTCCAGGCCAGCGCGGCACGCTCGCGCGCAGTGAACCAGCTCACTTCGCGCCATGCCGGCAGCAGGCTCAGGCGGCGATCGCTCTCGCCATGCTTGCGGGCGTCCGTCACATGCATGTCGAGGCAGAAGGCGCAGCCGTTGATCTGCGAGGCACGGATCTTCACCAGTTCCTTCAGGCTGTTTTCCAGCCCGCAGCGGGCCAGATAGATCTCCACGCTGACCATTGCCTTGTAGGCATCCGGGGCCACGTCTTGCCAGTTCATGCGTTCTTCCATGTCGATTCTCCAGGGATCCGGTTGAGAAATTGGCGGGCGCTGGCCCGTTGGACTCAAAGATAGGCCTTGCGATTGGCTCCGTACACCGCCAATTTGCGGCAAAATCGGTAGACCAATTTCAGGGCCACAACCATGGAGTTCCATCTCGCGCTGGACCACGCCGGCGACCTTACCGCGCAGATCGTTCACCAGATCCGCGCCGGCATCCAGGCCGGGCGCCTGGATGCCGGCGCGCGCATGCCGCCCACAAGGCTGCTCGGCACGCAACTGGGCGTCGCGCGCAAAACCGTGACCACGGCCTATGAACGGCTGGTTGCCGAAGGCTGGTTGCACGCCCGCGTGGGGGACGGCACTTATGTCGCCGAGGGGCTGGCGCGCAAGCCGGTTCGCATCGCCGCCGCGCCGGTACTGCCGCCGGCGGTGCAGCGCTGGATGGCGGTGGAGACGCCCTTCCTCGGGCCGGCAGGCGGTGCGCGCTATGCGTTCCAGCCGGGCCAGGCCGACACCACGCGCTTCCCGCATGAAGCCTGGTCGCGCTGCGTGCGCGCGGCACTGGCAGCGGAACGGCAGCGCCCGCCCGGGCCCGCGGATCCATGTGGCGAGATGCCGCTGCGACAGGCCATTGCCACCCATATCGCCTTCACCCGCGGCGTGCAGAGCGCTCCCACGGATATCCTGGTCACTGCAGGCGCGCAGCAGGGTATCGACCTGGCCGCCCGGCTGCTGCTGGGGCCGGGCGCCGTGGTGGCCATGGAGGATCCCGGCTACCCGATGGCGCGCGCGCTGTTCCAGGGACTGGGCGCGCGTGTGGTGCCGGTGCCGGTTGACGGCGAAGGACTGGTGGTGGAGGCACTGCCCGGCGAGGCGACGCTGGTCTTCGTCACGCCGTCGCACCAGTCGCCGCTGGGCGTGCCGATGAGCCTGGCGCGGCGGCAGGCACTGCTCGACTGGGCCGCGCGCCGCCACGCAGTGATCCTGGAGGACGACTACGACAGCGAGTTCCGCTATGGCGGGCAAGCGCTGGACGCGCTGCAGACGCTGGACCGCAACGGGCGCGTGGTGTACCTGGGCACGTTTTCCAAGACGCTGCTGGCCAACCTGCGCGGCGGCTACCTGGTGGTGCCGCCATGGCTGATGCCGGCGGCACGCAAGGTCAAGCACCTGATGGACTGGTACACCCCGACGCTGATCCAGCAAGCGCTGGCGCGATTCCTGTCGGAGGGACACCTGCTGCGCCATATCCGGCGTTCGCACGCGCGCCATGCGCAGCGGCGCGCGCGGCTGCTGGCGCGGCTGCACAGCGACCTGTCACCCTGGCTCGAAGCCCTGCCGGCAATCGCGGGCTTTCACCAGTCGGCGCGGCTGCGCGTGCCGGTGGCTACCGACGCGCTGGTGGCGATGGCACGCCTCGCGGACCTGGAACTGGCCACGCTCGACCCCTTCTACGCCACCCCGCCTCCAACCTGCGCCGGCCTGCTGCTCGGCTTTGGCGCCATCGACCTGCTCGACATCGATCCGGCGCTCGACCGGCTGGCAATGGTACTCTCTGCCTTGGCCCCCGAGCCGGCGCACGTCGCGTGACGCCACCACCACTCTCCGGTAAAAGCGCCGGACTCAGGGTACGCACCGAATGCGTGGGAGCGCACGCACAGTCATACTGGCGTCCGCAAGCTTCCGTTGAACAAATCGGACGGGAAGCAGTCTCATTCGCACTTCCAACCACACCAGAGTCGCGTTCATGACCAAGCGTTTGTTGTCCGCCATGCGTCAGTACGCATGGTTTTCAGGGGTAAAGCACCATGTCGTGCAGGGCGTCGAAGCCCTGGCGGAATTGCTCAAGTCCCCTTCCGCCGCGGCGCGTGCCGTCGCGGCCGTGATCGCCGAGACCGAGCACGGCGTGCAGGTCTGGGTCTCGTACCTCGGCAAGCCGCTGGACCCGCACACCAACTACGTGCTGTGGCCGAACCGTGCCCTGCGGCCGGCACGGCGCCGCATCCAGCCTTCCCCGATCGAGCAGTTGCAGATGCGACGACGGCGCGACGAATAGCTGCGCCCTTCCCTGCATCGACGCAGCGCCCCGCCGGTTATCCCGGCGCCGGGCGCTGGCAGCGCTCAGGCGTCCGCCCAGCGGCGCAGCAGGTTGTGATAGACGCCGGTCAGGCCGATCACGGCTTCATGCGACTGGCCGAGTTCCTGCGCTGTCTGGCGGATGCGCCCGTCCATCTCGAACAGCAGCGCACGCTGGCCGTCGTCGCGCACCATGCTCTGGATCCAGAAGAACGACGACACCCGCGCGCCGCGCGTGACCGGCGTCACGTGGTGGATGCTGGTGGCCGGGTACAGCACCATATGCCCGGCAGGCAGCTTCACGCGTTGCTGGCCGTAGGTATCCTCGATCACCAGTTCGCCGCCGTCGTACTGGTCCGGTTCGGTCAGGAACAACGTTGCAGACAGGTCGCTGCGGATGCGGAAGCTGGTGCCGCGCAGATAGCGGATCGCGTTGTCGACATGGTTGGCAAAGGTGTGCCCGCCCTCGTAGCGGTTGAACAGCGGCGGATATACCTTCAGCGGCAGTGCCGCCGAGAAGAACACCGCATTGTTGCCCAGCGCATCCTGGATCAGGTCGCCAACCTGGCGCGCCGCGGGCGAGCCCTCGGGCAGTTGCAGGTTGCGCTTGGCCAGCGCCGACTGGTAGCCCGAGGTTTCATTGCCATCGGCCCACGGCGCGGCGTCGATGATCTGCCGGACCTGCGCCACCTGGACCTTGGAAAGTACGTCTGGAATCTGCAGCAACATGGTGGCGACAACCTTTGGGCAAGAATGGGGAAAGCGCGCGCGCCTGACGGACGCGTCGTGAACGCGTATTGTATGTGAACCCTGATATCGCTCGAACAAGAATCATTATTGTTTGAGCTTGCGCAGGCGCCAGCTCCACTACAATGGTTTTTGTGTTCCCGTCATCGCCAAGGAGAAGACATGTCCGAACCGCTACACGACGAAGCGCTGGTCAATCTCTATCTGGAACGAATTTCAGCCCTGTCGGTGAGCGCCTTCGATGGTGCCGATGTCGGCGCCGAGCTCGATGCCGTGATGCGCGAGGCGGTGGCCAAATGCCAGGCGGCAGGCGGTCCGCAGGCACAAGGCACGCTGGCGGTGCTGGCCAAGCGGTTGCGTGAGCGCGCGGAAGCGGCCGAGCGCGAAGACCAGGCATTGGTGCGCGATACTTTCCTGCAGGCGGCGCAACGATTGCCGGCCTGACGGCGAGCAAGCACCACGCGTGAGATCATCGCGGCGGTTCGCAGACTCAGTTCGAAGCAGGGAATGAATCAGGCCGGTCGGCCTTGAGAACAACGCCTTGAAGGGTTGCGGCGAATGCCGCGAAAGGCGTTGGTTGCGGGGGCAGGACTTGAACCTGCGACCTTCGGGTTATGAGCCCGACGAGCTGCCAACTGCTCCACCCCGCGTCCGAAGAAATAGATTATGCAGTAGATACACACATCCGGCAAGTCTTTTCTCTGCTCATCGCGAAATCGCTGCCGCGATCATGCGCGCTGCCTGGCATTGCCATCGGCCTCGTGCGCGGCGAGCAGTGCCTCGATGTAGCGGTTGATCTGGTCGAGCGCCTCGAGCTTGGTGCCGAACGCGTGGTTGGGGAACGGGTTATGCCGCCCGGCGACAACGATGCCATCGCTACGGCGAGCGATCTCGATCAGGATGGCCCACTTGCGCTTGGGCAACGCAATCACTTCATAGACGACCTTGTAGCCTTCAAATTCCGGCATGGCGCGGCACTCCTTCTGCTGCGATGGCGAGCAAGACGTCGCTCGCTTCCACATCCAGCGTAGGAATACCGCGTCGAATCAAAAATGATCCAGGTCAACGGCCATAGATCATGCCGTGATATATGCCATTGCCAAGAGCGCAACGACACGCAAGTGACGCGCGTGGGCATCACTCGGGCGGCGGCCCGAGCAAGCGGTCCACCAATGCATAGCCGGCGCCAAATGCCGCCACCTCCGCCGCATGGCGCGTGGCGAACTGCTGCGAGCCACTCACCAGCACTTCGGTATCGCCCGCATCGGCGGGATCGACGCCTTCCTGGGCCACGCGGACTTCATAGCCCCAGCGGCCGATACTGCCCTGGCCTTGCGGCGACACCAGGACGTAAACGTCCATGTCACGGTACTGCTCGACGCGCCAGTCGTTTTCCATGCGCATTGCTCCGGGTTCGGCTTGCTCTGCCCTTGAGTCGAGCCTAGGAGGCGACAAGGACGCGCGCAAGCCGTGGCGCAGCAAAATGCCACCGCCGGGGCGAGGACTACAAGCAATGGGGAAGGCAGAAAAAGGGAGGCAGAAAAACAAAAAGGGCTTCCGTTTCCGGAAGCCCTTTTCTTGCTGCATAGGTGGCGCGGCTGGCAGGATTCGAACCCACGACCCCTTGGTTCGTAGCCAAGTACTCTATCCAACTGAGCTACAGCCGCACTCGAGAAAGGAGATTATATCTGAGATTTCAGATTTGTGAACCCCCATCGACACTTTTTTCTCATCTTTTTACGAGCGCGGGCCTGCCCGCGGCGTTTTTCTATAATGAGAACCCGAAGATGTGATCCGGACCATGAACAAGGCATTTGTCAAAGAGTCCTCTGGCGACGAGGACGACGACCTCCCCGAAGGCGCAACGCCGCTGCCACCTGGCACCAAGAACTACATCACCGCCGAGGGCTACAACCGTCTGCGCACTGAGCTGATGCAGCTGATCGACGTCGACCGGCCCGATGTGGTGCAGATCGTCTCGTGGGCGGCATCCAATGGTGACCGCTCCGAGAACGGTGACTACCTCTACGGCAAGAAACGCCTGCGCGAGATCGACCGCCGCATCCGCTTCCTGACGCGCCGCCTGGACAAGGCAGAGGTGGTCGATCCCTCATTGCAGGGCGACAACGACCAGATCTTTTTCGGCGCCACCGTCACCTACGCCAACCGCGCCGGCGAAGAGACCACCATCACCATCGTGGGCATGGACGAAGTGGACCTGGACAGCAACCGCGTCAGCTGGATCTCACCGATCGCCAAGGCGCTGATCAAGGCACGCGAGGGCGACACCGTGCCGCTGCGCACGCCAGCCGGGGTCGAGCAGATCGATATCCTGGAAGTCAGCTACCCGCCAAAGAGACAATAGTGGGCGGGCCTTTTAGGCGGCCCTGGCCAGGCGTGCGGCCACAGACCGTACAAGTAGTAGTACGGCACAGCCGCACAGCGACGCCAGGGCAGTCCTAAAAGGCCCGCCTAGCCGTCATTGCGGTCGCGGAAGATGCGGATGACGTCGGGGTTGCGGCGCAGCCCGCGCATCACGTTGGCCAGGTGCAGGCGGTTCTGGACCTGGATGATGAACTGCATGTAGGTGGCTTCCTGGTGGCTGCCGTCTTGCTGTTCCATCGCCACGTGCGCGACGTTGGCATCGGCCGCGGTCAGGTCCGCAGCGACGCGCGCGACGATGCCCTTGACGTTGCGCACCATCACCTTGATCGACACGTCGAAGGCACGCGTGGTCTTCTTGGCCCACATCACGTCGATCCAGTGCTCCGGATCCTTGCTGTGCAGGCGCTTGGCGATCTTGCAGTCCTGCACGTGGATCTGCAGCCCTTCGCCCTTGCCCAGGTAGCCGACGATCGAATCGCCGGGGATCGGGCGGCAGCATGCCGAGAAGATCATCGACATGCCTTCGTCGCCGGTGATCGGCACCGCGGGCGCTTCTTCGCCGGCAAAGGTCTGCACCGCCGCCAGCAGCGCGCTGTCGACGTCGCCGGACAGCTCCTGCAGCAGGATCTCCATGCGCTTGGCCACCACCGCAGGCACGCGCCGGCCCAGCGCCAGGTCGGCGAAGATGTCTTCGCGCTGCTTGTTGCCGGTCCACTGGATCATGCGGTCCCACACCGACTGCGGCACGGCCTTCAGTTCGATGCCGAGCTGGCGCGCGGATTGTTCCAGCAGCCGCTCGCCGAGCTGGATCGCTTCGTCCAGCTTGGTGGTCTTCAGGTAATGGCGAATCGCCGCGCGCGCCTTGCCGGTGCGCACGAACGACAGCCACGCCGGATTCGGCTTGGAGTATGGCGCCGTCACCACCTCGACGATATCGCCGCTCTTGAGTTCGGTGCGCAGCGGCAGCAGCTCGTTGTTGATCTTGACCGCGACGCACTGGTTGCCCAGGTCGCTGTGCACCGCGTAGGCAAAGTCCAGCGCGGTGGCGCCGCGCGGCAGCGCGCGGATATGGCCCTTGGGCGTGAACACGTAGACCGCATCCGGGAACAGGTCGATCTTGACGTGCTCCAGGAATTCCTGCGAATCGCCGGTCTGGCTCTGGATATCGAGCAGCGACTGCAGCCACTGGTGCGCCTGCTGCTGGATATCGTTGGCGTGGTCGGCCTGGTGCTTGTACATCCAGTGCGCGGCCACGCCGGCCTCGGCGATCTGGTGCATATCGCGCGTGCGGATCTGGAACTCGACCGGCGTGCCGAACGGACCCACCAGCGTGGTGTGCAGCGACTGGTAGCCGTTGATCTTGGGGATCGCGATGTAGTCCTTGAACTTGCCGGGCATCGGCTTGTACAAGCCGTGAAGCGCGCCCATCGCCATGTAGCAGTGCATCTGCGTTTCCACCACCACGCGGAAACCGTACACGTCCAGCACCTGCGAGAACGACAGCTGCTTGTCGTGCATCTTGCGGTAGATGCTGTACAGTGTTTTTTCGCGGCCGGACAGTTCGGCCACGATGCCGGCATCGGCCAGCCCCTTCTGCGCGGCCTCGAGGATACGCTTGACCACCTCGCGCCGGTTGCCGCGCGCGGCCTTGACCGCTTTTTCCAGCGTGGCGTAACGGAACGGGGAGCCGACCTTGAACGACAGTTCCTGCAGCTCGCGGTAGATCGTGTTGAGACCGAGACGGTGCGCAATCGGCGCATAGATCTCCATGGTCTCCAGCGCAATGCGGCGGCGCTTCTCCGGCGGCACGAAGTCGAGCGTGCGCATGTTGTGCGTGCGGTCGGCCAGCTTCACCAGGATCACGCGCACGTCGCGCGCCATCGCCAGCAGCATCTTGCGGAAGCTTTCCGCCTGCGCCTGCTCGCGGCTCTGGAATTCGAGCTTGTCCAGCTTGGTCAGGCCATCGACCAGTTCGGCGACCTTGGGACCGAATTTCTCGGCCAGCTCGCTCTTGGTGATGCCCTGGTCTTCCATCACGTCGTGCAGCAGCGCCGCCATGATGGACTGCACGTCCAGCTTCCAGTCCGCGCACAGCTCGGCCACCGCCACCGGATGGGTGATGTAGGGCTCGCCGCTCTGGCGGTACTGGCCCAGGTGGGCCTCGTCGGAAAACTGGAAGGCCTCGCGTACGCGCGCCAGGTCGGGCGCCTTCAGGTACGCAAGCCTTTCCATCAGCCGGGTGATGGAAATGACCTGCTGGCGCGGCGGTACCGCCGGCTGCGAGGTCGGGCCGAAGAAGTGCCGGTATGACTGCGCCAGCACTGCATCGATAAAGAGGCTGTCCGCGACTGGAGGCGCCGCTTCCTGCACTGCCGCCAGCTCGTCCTGCACCGCGGGCGCCCTCGCCTTGCCCGGCGCCAGCGCGGGCGCGACGGCACGCTCCCCGACGACATCGTCGCCGAGCGGATCGGGAAGATTGGGAGCGCCGGTGCGCGCGTTCACGGAAGACTGGCCCGGGATGGTGCGCTTACGCGCCGTGGGCGGCGCCGCATCGCCGTGCGCGCCGGCCGCGGGCGATGGCGGAGAGGAAGGCTGGGAGGGCAGATGCGGCGATGGCATGGCGGCGGCCCCTGGAATCCGGCTGGAGAGCCTGGAAATATGCTGGCACGTTGCAAGGATGAGCCATGGGCCGGCCGCTCGATCGGGTCGATCAGGTCGGGACCTTCTTCAGCATCTCGATGCCGACCTGGCCCGACGCGATCTCGCGCAGTGCCACCACGGTCGGCTTGTCCTTGGCCTCGACCTTGGGCGTGTGGCCCTGCACCAGCTGGCGCGCACGGTACGTGGCCGCCAGGGCGAGCTCGAAACGGTTCGGGATGTGTTTCAGACAATCTTCGACGGTAATACGCGCCATATCAAATCCACCTTGGGACAAAACCTTGTGTTGGGTTGCTATTTTACAGCACGCGGCGAAAAACGCCGGCGGCGCCGCCGCTCACGTGCATTGGCTCAGTGAATCCCGAGCTCGATGAACAGCTCCGCGTGCCGTGCTTTTTGCGACGAAAAGCGCAGACGGGTAGCCCGCACCACGTTGCGCAGCTCTTCCAGCGCATTGTCGAAAACCTCGTTGATGATGACGTAGTCCGACTCCGATGCATGCGACATCTCGCTGCCCGCCGCCAGCAGGCGGCGCACGATCACGTTGGGCTCGTCCTGGCCGCGCTTCTTCAGGCGCTCTTCCAACGCGGTCAGCGACGGCGGCAGGATGAAAATCTCCATCGCGTTGGAGAAGCGCTGGTGCACCTGTTGCGCGCCCTGCCAGTCGATCTCGAGCAGCACGTCGTTGCCTTGCGCCATCTGCTGCTCGATCCACACGCGCGAGGTCGCGTAGTAGTTGCCATGGACCTCGGCCCACTCCAGGAATTCGCCGCGGTCACGCGCGGCGCGGAAGTCGTCGACGCTGACGAAGTGGTATTCGCGGCCGTTCTGCTCGCCCGGGCGCGGCGCGCGCGTGGTATGCGAGATCGACAGGCGGATGGCCGGGTCCTGCGCCAGCAGCGCGTTGACCAGCGTCGACTTGCCGGCTCCCGACGGTGCCACGACCATGAACAGGTTGCCAGGGTAGACGGTGTCGATGGAAGGATGCGGCGCGGTTTGAGACGTTTGGCTCATGATGATGATTCGGTGACTTCGGGGTGATTCCTGGGGTGATGCCGATGCTTTGCTGCGTTATTCGAGGTTCTGGACCTGCTCGCGCATCTGCTCGATCAACAGCTTGAGCTCCATCGAGGCATCGGCCAGTTCCTTGGCGGCGGCCTTGGAACCGAGCGTGTTGGCCTCGCGGTTCAGCTCCTGCATCATGAAGTCGAGGCGCTTGCCGACCTGCCCACCCTTCTTCAGGATATGGCGGGTCTCGTTCAGGTGTGCCTGCAGCCGCGACAGTTCTTCTGCGATGTCGATGCGGATTCCGTAGACGGTGGCTTCCTGGCGGATGCGCTCGGCAATCTCGTCGCGGCTCATCGACGGCATGCCGGTGGGCGCGGCCAGGTTGAACGCTTCTTGCAGGCGCTCGGTCAGCTTCTGCTGGTGGTGCGCGATCAGTTGCGGGATCGCCGGCGTCAGGCGCTCAACGATCGCCAGCATGGCATCGACGCGCTCCATCAGCACCGCCTTGAGCGCCTCGCCCTCGCGACGGCGCGCCTCCAGCAACTGGTCCAGCGCGTCGCGTGCGGCGCCGGTCACGGCATCGCGCAGCGCCTCCTGCGACAGCTCGGGCTCGACCAGCACGCCCGGCCAGCGCAGGATCTCGCCCATGCGCAGGGTGCCGGCGCTGGGGAAGGTGCCAGCCACAGTGGTCTCCAGCGCGCGGATCTGCGCCAGCAGGCCATCGTTGAGCGCCAGCGTGGCGCCGCCCGAATCGGTGCGCTGCAGGTTGATGCGGCATTCCAGCTTGCCGCGCGACAGCTCGGCCATCAGCATCTCGCGCAGCGCCGGCTCAAAGGCGCGGCACTCTTCCGGGGCCCGGAACAACAGGTCGAGGAAACGCGAATTGACAGTGCGGAATTCCACCGAAACGGAGGCGGTGCGCCCGCTCGGCTCGCCCTGTGCGTTGGTCAGTGGCGCCTGGCGCGTCGCCAGGCCATAGCCTGTCATGCTGTGGATCATTGGATGTTCTCGTGAATGGAGGCGGCCCTGGGGCGCTGGCGGCCCGCAGCCACCCTCCTCGAGCCTCCCGCAACCGGATCCGGGAGCGCTCTCAAAACGTTGAAAGGAGGGCAACAATGCCCGTATTTGTGTTCTTTACAAGTGACCGATTAGCCCGGACAATCCGTTGGCAAATCCGCGGAGGCAAATCCGGCCCCTATTCCCATGACAGAGTCCAAGGGCACGACACAACCGAAGAGTGCACCGCTGCCCGTCGGCACGCTGTTGTCCAACTATCGTATTGTAAAGAAGTTGGCCAGCGGGGGGTTCAGTTTCGTCTACCTGGCCACCGATGAAACCGGCGCGCCGGTCGCGATCAAGGAGTACCTGCCGTCGTCGCTGGCGCGGCGCAACCCGGGCGAACTGATCCCCGTGGTGCCCGAGGAAAACGCCGCGGCATTCCGGCTCGGCCTGAAGTATTTCTTTGAAGAGGGCCGCTCGCTGGCCCGCATTTCCCATCCCAGCGTGGTGCGCGTGGTGAACTTCTTCCGCGAGAACGCCACGGTCTACATGGTGATGAACTACGAGCTGGGCAAGACGCTGCAGGAGCACGTGCTGGCGGCCCGGCAGCAGGGCCGCGCCAAGGTGCTGCGCGAGCATTTCATGCGCAAGGTCTTCCACGACCTGATGAGCGGCCTGCGTGAAGTGCATATCCACAAGCTGCTGCACCTGGACATCAAGCCCGGCAACATCTATTTGCGCGAGGACGAGTCGCCGATCCTGCTGGATTTCGGCGCCGCGCGGCAGACGCTGACCATGGAAGCGGCGCGCTTCCAGCCGATGTACACGCCCGGCTTCGCCGCGCCCGAACTGTACGGCAAGCATTCCGACCTGGGTCCCTGGACCGATATCTACAGCCTGGGCGCCACGCTCTATGCCTGCATGGCCGGCATGCCGCCGCAGGAAGCCAACCAGCGCGAGAAAGAAGACCGCATGGGCGAGGCGCTGGTGCGGCTGCGCAGCAGCTATACCAACGGCCTGGTCGACCTGGTCGAATGGTGCCTGCGGCTGGCGCCGTCGGAGCGGCCGCAGAGTGTGTTCCGGCTGCAGAAGGAGTTGCGCGAACAGACCAACGCGCTGAGCGAGCAGGCATTGCCGACGGCCGCGCCGCCGGCCCCGGCCGAGCGCCCTGCCCCCGCATCGCGCTTCCTTACGCTGCTGCGCCGCCGCGACGAGCCGGCCCCCGGCGCGAGCGTAGAATAAATCACAAATCGCGCCCGCCGTGTGGCGCGCACCTTACTGAATTTCCAAAGCCAACATGCGATTCTCTGTCTACCAGGAAAGCAGGAAAGGCGGCCGCCGCGTCAACCAGGACCGCATGGGCTATTGCTTCACGCGCGACGCGCTGCTGATGGTGCTGGCCGACGGGCTCGGCGGCCACGCGCATGGCGAAGTCGCGGCGCAACAGGCGCTGCAGACGCTGGCGCGGCAGTTCCAGACCCAGGCGCGCCCGGCGGTACGAAACCCCGCGGAGTTCCTGCAGGACACCATCATGCTGGCGCACCGCGAAATCCACCGCTACGCGGAAGCCAACCGGATGGCCGATGTGCCGCGTACCACAGTGGTCTGCTGCCTGGTCCAGCACGGCCAGGTCTACTGGGCACACGCCGGTGATTCGCGCTACTACCTGTTGCGCAAGGGCCGCCTGCTGACGCGCACGCGCGACCATTCCAAGATCGAGAACCTGCTGCAGCAGGAACGCGTGCTGCCGATGCACGTGGCCAACCACCCCGAGCGCAACAAGCTCTACAACTGCCTGGGCTCGCCCAACCTGCCGCTGATCGACCTGGGCGGCCCGGTGCGGCTGGAGCCCGGCGACGTCGCCCTGCTCTGCTCCGACGGCCTGTGGGGACCGCTGGACGAGCAGGCGCTGGTCGACAAGCTGTCGCGGCTGTCGGTGGTGCAGGCGGTGCCGGCACTGATCGAGCTGGCGCTGCAGAACGCGGGCGAAGGTGCCGACAACACCACCGGCATCGCCATGATGTGGGAGCTCGACAACAACGCCACCGGGCCCGATTCGGTGATGACCGATACGCTGCCGCTGAATGCGTTCACCACGTCGATCCTGGACCGCACCGGTTCGGAGAGTGACCTGCTGTCCGAGGAAGAGATCGAGCGCTCGATCGCCGAGATCCGCGCGGCCATCGACAAGACCAGCAACCTGATGCGCTGACCGGGTCCGCCGCAGGCCTTTGTCCTTCGCCGCGCGCCGATATGCAGCATGCGCGGGCCGGCGGCGGTAGAATCGCGGTCTCTCCCCCGATTCCAACCCGAACATCCCATGCGACCCAGCGGCCGCGCAGCCGATGCGCTGCGTTCCATCAGCCTTATCCGCCACTACACCCGCCACGCCGAGGGCTCCGTCCTCTGTGCCTTTGGCGATACCAAGGTGCTCTGCACCGCCAGCGTGCTGGCCAAGGTGCCGCCGCACAAGAAAGGCAGCGGTGAAGGCTGGGTCACGGCCGAATACGGCATGCTGCCCCGCGCCACCCACACACGCTCGGACCGGGAGGCCGCGCGCGGCAAGCAAACCGGCCGCACGCAGGAAATACAGCGCCTGATCGGCCGTGCCATGCGCTCGGTGTTCGACCTGGCGGCGCTGGGCGAATACACCATCCACCTCGACTGCGACGTGCTGCAGGCCGACGGCGGCACCCGCACCGCGGCCATCACCGGCGCCTTTGTGGCCGCGCACGACGCGGTCGCCACGATGCTGCGCGACGGCCTGATTGCCGCCAGCCCGATCCGCGACCACGTGGCCGCGGTCTCGGTCGGCATGGTCGACGGCGTGCCGGTGCTCGACCTGGACTACGCCGAGGACAGCAACTGCGACACCGACATGAACGTGGTCATGACCGGCAGCGGCGGCTTTGTCGAGGTACAGGGCACGGCCGAAGGCGTGCCTTTCAGCCGCGCCGACCTCGACGCCATGACCCGCCTGGCGGAAACCGGCATCGTCCGCCTGGTGCAACACCAGCGCGAAGCGCTCGGCCTGGCCTGAAGCAGGATCCGACCATGCAACGACTGGTACTGGCCTCCAACAATCCCGGCAAGCTGCGCGAGTTCGGCACGCTGCTGGCACCGCTCGGCTTCGATGTGGTGCCGCAGGGCGAACTGGGCATCCCGGAGGCCGAAGAGCCCTTCGTCACCTTTGTCGAGAACGCGCTGGCCAAGGCGCGCCATGCCAGCCGGCTGTCCGGCCTGCCCGCGCTGGCCGATGATTCCGGCATCAGCGCGCGCGCGCTCGGCGGCGCGCCCGGCGTCTATTCGGCGCGCTATGCGCAGATGGCAGGCAAGCCCAAGTCGGATGCGGCCAACAACGCGTACCTGGTGTCGCAACTGGCCGGCAAGCTGGACCGTCACGCGTACTACTACTGCGTGCTGGTATTCGTACGCCATGCCGAGGATCCCTGCCCGCTGATCGCCGAAGGCGTGTGGCATGGCGAGGTCGTCGACGCGCCCCGCGGCGCTGGCGGCTTTGGCTACGATCCGCATTTCCTGCTGCCGGGGCTGGGCAAGACTGCCGCCGAACTGTCGGCAGAAGAGAAGAACGCGGTCAGCCACCGCGCGCAGGCACTGCGTGCACTGGTGGCCCGGCTGCAGGCCGACGCCGCGCAGCGCAACGGCCGATGATCCCGATCATTCCGGCCGGCAGCGCGCCGTCCGCCGCGTCTCCCGTCGACAGCAAGCAGCTATGGCTCAAGCCCGGGCAGATCAGCCTGCCGGGCTCGCCGCCGCTGTCGCTGTACGTGCATATCCCGTGGTGCGTGCGCAAATGCCCGTATTGCGATTTCAATTCGCACGCGGCACCAGGCGCGGATAACCACGAGATCCCGGAAGACGCCTACCTGGATGCGCTGCGCGCGGACCTGGAGCAGTCGCTGCCGCTGGTGTGGGGCCGTCCTGTTCATACCGTCTTTATCGGCGGTGGCACGCCCAGCCTGCTGTCGGCCGCCGGCATGGACCGGCTGCTGTCCGATATCCGCGCCTTGCTGCCGCTCGATGCCGACGCCGAGATCACGATGGAGGCCAACCCCGGCACCTTCGAAGCCGACAAGTTCGCCAGCTACCGCGCCAGCGGCATCAACCGGCTGTCGATCGGCATCCAGAGCTTCAACGACCGGCACCTGCAGGCGCTCGGCCGCATCCATGGCGGGGCCGAGGCGCGCAAAGCGATCGATATCGCGCAGGCGAGTTTCGACAACATCAACCTCGACGTGATGTACGCCCTGCCCGGGCAGACGCTGGACGAATGCCGGCAAGACCTGGAGACCGCGCTGTCGTACGGCACCACGCACCTGTCGCTGTATCACCTGACGCTGGAGCCGAACACGCTGTTCGCCAGGTTTCCGCCCGCGCTGCCGGACGACGACAGCGCGTACGAGATGCAGGACCTGATCGAGGCACGCACGGCCGGGGCGGGCTATCGCCACTACGAGACGTCGGCCTATGCAAAGCCGCATCGCGAGGCGCGCCATAACCTCAACTACTGGCGTTTCGGCGACTACCTCGGCATCGGCGCGGGCGCGCATGGCAAGCTGTCGTTCCCGCACCGCATCCTGCGCCAGATGCGGCACAAGCATCCGGCCACCTACATGGCGCAAGCGCTTGCGGGCAACGCCGTGCAGGAAGCGCGCGACGTGAGCGCGGACGAGTTGCCGTTCGAGTTCATGCTTAATGCGCTGCGCCTCACCGATGGCGTGCCCGCATCGAGCTTCCAGGACTACACCGGGCTGCCGTTGCACACCATCAGCAAGCAACTCGCCGAGGCCGAAAGGAAGGGACTGCTGGAAGCCGACCTGACGACCATCCGCCCGACGGAACTGGGGCGGCGTTTCCTGAATGATCTACAGGAGATGTTCCTGAAGGACTGAGTTTTGGACCGCAGAAGTGTCCCAAAAGACAAAGGCCACGCAATCGCGTGGCCTTTGTCGTTCCGAACGGGAGTCAGCCTCAATACGGCGTCGCCATATCGTTGGCCACGCGTGCGCGCATGCCGACTTGCAGGTTGCCCAGGTTCGACTGCGTCACGGTCGCGACGCGCCCATCGTCCAGGCGCACGTTGACGCGATACGCGGTCTGCGTATTGCTGCCCACGCGCTTCTCGATCTGGTTGCCTGCCACTGCGCCCACCACGGCACCACCGATGGTGGCCGCGGTCTGCCCGCGCCCGCCGCCGATCTGGTGGCCCAGCAGGCCGCCGGCGGCACCGCCGATGACCGTGCCCAGCAGGCCCGAGCTGCCCTGCGTGGAGGTGATCGGCTCGATCGATTCCACGCGGCCGTAGTACACCGAACCGGCCGGCGCCTGCGTGGTGTTGGGTGTCTGGTAGCCGGGAGGCGGCGCCGTGTTGTATCCGGTATTGCTGTAGCCACCGTTATACGGCGCAGCACAGCCAGCCAGCACCGCCACCGCGGTGGCTGCCGGCAGGATCAGCCATTTCTTTCTTTGCATTCGCATATTGAGTTCTCCTCTGTTGCCAGTCGAAGCAGGGTTCGGGGCACACACCGGCGGCACACGCCGCGATCCCGTGCACTCCAATATGAGCGGCGGGCACATGTGAAGGTTCCGCTGTGTCAGACAGACGCCGACAGCCGCGGGCAGCGGTGTGGCAGGAAGTTTACGCATGCCGCCTTGCCGCGCCGCAAGACCACCCCGTTGCACGCGGGCCTTGTATAATGCGCGGCCTGACCGTCAGGTCGATGGCAACGAGGCGCCGAAGGACCGTCCTTTCGCGCTACAATGCCCGCACTTTCCGGAAGCGTGGCCGAGTGGTTTAAGGCAGCAGTCTTGAAAACTGCCGATGGGGTGACCCATCCGTGAGTTCGAATCTCACCGCTTCCGCCATTCCTCATTCCACGGCGTTCCGATGCCGTCCCAAGAACTACCCGGAAACCCAATAACGGCGCGGTTTTGGGGGTATTTTTCTTCTTGCCGACTCCAGACCGCTCCGACACAATCCGCCCATCGAATAGGGGTGAGAACGGGGGTGGGAAATGGCGACACGGCAGCTGCATCGGCTTACTGCACTCAAGATCGGCAAGCTGGATGAGCCGGGACGTTACCCGGATGGAGGCAATCTCTACTTCCAGATTTCCGAGACGGGCTCGCGGTCCTGGATATTCAAATTCACGCTGCGCGGCCGATCGCGCGAAATGGGGTTAGGCCCCCTGTCGTCAGTATCGCTGGCAGCTGCGCGCGCTGAGGCCGCAAAATGCCGCGATCTTCTTCGTGATGGGATCGATCCGATCGAAGCACGAAATGCCGAGCATCGGAAGCGTGCCCTCGACACAGCCGGACCGCGCCTGTTCAAAACTGCAGCGGCCGACTACATCGCCAAGCATCGTGCCGGCTGGAAGAACAAGAAACATGCGCAGCAGTGGACGAACACACTCGCCACGTACGCGTCCCCGATCATTGGCGACCAGGATGTGCGCGTCATCGACACGGCGATGATTGTTCAGGTGCTGCAGCCGATCTGGATTAAGAAGCGCGAGACAGCGTTCAGGCTGCGCGGCCGCCTGGAATGCATACTCGATGCCGAAAAGGCATTCGGACACCGCGAAGGACAAAACCCTGCTCGCTGGCGCGGCCACCTCGACAAACTGCTACCGAAGCAGAACCGCCGCAAAAAGATCAAGCACCACCCCGCTCTGCCGTGGCAGGAGATCCCGGAGTTCATGAAGCAATTGCGCGAACAGCGCGGGACGGCGGCCCGTATGCTCGAACACTTGATTCTGACTGTCGTGCGAACGCAGGAGGTTCAGTTCGCGCGACCCGAGGAGTTTGCCATGCGCCATCGCGTCTGGACCGTGCCCGGCGAGCGCATGAAAATGGAACTCCCGCTGCGCGTGCCGATGACCGATCGCCTCGTCGAGCTAGTTGAGGCAGCGCTGCCTGGCGCGCGAGACGGATGGTTATATCCGGGCCGGAAGAGAGGAAAGCCTCTCTCGAACATGGCAATGCTGAAGGTGCTTGAGCGTATGGGCTACAGCCACATCACCGTGCACGGTTTCCGCTCGACCTTCCGAGATTGGATAGCCGACTGCACCGAGTATGCGGATTCACTCGCAGAGAATGCGCTGGCGCACGCCATCCAGAACGAGAGCGAAGCGGCCTACCGCAGGGGCGACATGCTCGAGCGCCGGCGCAAGATGATGAGCGACTGGGCGGACTACTGCTCTGGCCAAACAGCGGCAGTCATTCCGCTGGACCAGAGCGCCACGCTGCAATCGGCGTGCAACTGATGGGCAGCAGTTGCTGAGTTGAAATCTTGGCGACGCCACAGGGTAACGGCGCTCGACTGCCTAGTCGATGCAGCACTTCTTGTATTTCTGGCCGCTGCCGCAAGGACATGGGTCATTTCGGCCGACCTTTTCCACCCGTCTACGCCCACTCAGGACAGCAGAAATTGCTTGGTCAATCGGCATGGGTGCGAGCATGTCCTTCGTCTCCGCCGTCATTTTCAGATCCTCGATCCAGGGGTAGGTCAGGGAGACACCGAACCTTACCTCGGGCCCTCTGGACGCCATGCAAAGCCCAAACCACTTTTCAGCATGTTGTTTGTACTTACGGCGACGGCAGTAGGAGTCCAAACGCGGACCGGCGATATGTGCCGACTCGTCGGTGCAATGGAAGGTAAGTCCAGGCCCTTCCTTACAAGCGAACGTAACGTCATGTGCCTTTCCATCGGCGCGCGTCCTGGCAGCTAACCTGTCCACCACGCGACTCATCTGATCAATAGCCTTCTCGCTCATTGCCAGAAGAAAGAAACCGAGGTCGATAGTGGCCGCTTCCGGCCGCGCCTCGATCTCTCGGACGATTCTTCCGATCGTTGTTCTTTCGAAGCGCGTTAGGACGCCATCGGGCGTTGATGCGCCTGCCACACCCGCTCGCCGGACCGCCATAGCGACGTCCAGTCCAGCTGAAAAATCATCGTCGAGGTGCATAAGGCCAACGTCCGACTCTACCCACAGATTCTTCGCAAGGTGATAGCCGAGAATCGTCAATTCCTGCGACGCCATGACTTGCTCGGCGTAGTTTGCTCTGCGATTGATATAGCTGAGGAACTGCAATGGGGACTGCAGCATCTCCGTCATCGCATCCACAGCAAACACGTCCATCACCAATGGCGCCTGTACTCGATCAATGCTCTCGGCCTTCAAGAACTGGCGGGCTTGAAAGCTGAGAGCTTGGTAATGGTCGCTAACAACGCAAAGTAGATACACCTCCTTAATGTCGGGGGGCAGCTCGACTTCACGTCCGTCTGGTGAAACAAATTTGTAGCGCGGATCAAAGAGACATTTTGCGCAGGTAGCCCCTTGCTCATATGCGGCCTGCACCGCCTTCTTGAAATCATCGCGAATAACCTGGTCGTTTCCTTTTCTAGCCTCCAACGTGAGGCGCTTCGACTTCGCTTGAACGATGATGACTCGATTGCCCCAAACGACGAGCACATCGATATCAGACGCCTTCGTCGACTTGTTTTCGAAGACGTCGACATTCAAGAACACGTGCTGCGGGCCAAAAACAAGACTGAGTCGCTCGGCGACGAAGTTTTCAGTAAAGTCGCCTCGATTCTTGGTCAGCGTCGGCAGGTAGGCTTTGTCTTGCGCCATCCAGTAGAAGGGGGCGTCATAGATTGCTTCGGAAAACGTGTATGACTGGAGCGACAAATATTCACCGCTCGGCATGCGCAATAGTGGAGTGGCTGCAAGGACGTTGAAGTCGTGCAGCGCGTTAAATCCGGTGTTACGCTCGGTAGGTAGCGCTGAAAAAGCATCTAGGACGCGCGCCACGAGCTCTGGTTCGAGGATCGCCTTTGTCGCCACTTCGCCCACTGCGCATGCAAAAACAGGCAGCATGGTCCACTCATCAGGATGTTGCCTTCTGAGCTGCTCCCGTATGGCGTACATTCGGTCGGCATGGACTTCTTCCATCGCCTTAGCTATGCGCGCAGCCTGTTCCATCGTGAATCCACGATTTGCTAAGAGCCATGGCGCATCAGGAGCGTACTTTCGGGCGGCCAGGTCGAGATACTGAAAGTTATAAGCTGCCTCCCCACTGTAAAAGATGGGCTCCCGCAAGACAGCGCCACGATCGAAGGGATCGAAAGTTCCGCTTTGCAGGGCCTCGGGCGTTAGCCCGGAAAAGAACTCACCAGTCAGGCAGTCGTGCAACTCACTCAAGAGTCGCTCGCTTTCATCTACATATGTCTGTAGCGTCGTCGGCGCCGGCAAAGTCCAGTCAATCTCAGCTTTGATCATCAGGCCGAGCAGCGTGTTGATCTCGGTACGAATTAGCCGCGAGGGTGAATACATCTTCCTCAAATCGGCCTCCTTCATGTTTCCTGAGTAGAGGATGACATTGTCCCGGAAGCAGAGGTGCGCCACGGCATAAACGTATCCCGGCCGTTGGCAGAGAGCCGTCAAGTCGGCAAAGACTTCCTGTTCCGAACGAGAAGGTATTTTCATGGTGGCGGACGGTAGATTGTTTTTGTGTCGCTATCGTGAGCGTTTGCCATCGGCGTCAAGTAACCGTACTGCCTTCTCCGGCCACAGGGCGTGGGTCTCCGCAATCAGCTTTCGCATGTTGTCAAACTGGAACGATTTTTCGAACTCGATCGCTGTAACTATCAGTTCGTTTTTCCCGTTTCCGAGGCAGATCGATCTCAGCGTTGTTATGGCTTCCGGGTTATCGTTCGGCAGATAGATATGTGCTATTAGACCATCGAAATAGAATCGAAAGACCTCAAGTCTTGCCGGCCCACCCACAAATGAGTGTTCCTGAAGGATCTTTATCGGAGCCTGATTATGGAATGGCCCGCGAGTGCTCAGCTGTATCAGGACAACAGGGTAGAAATCGAAACTATCGGTTTCCTCGTCGACCAAGATGCGGCGCAACCTTTCTAGGTCGGCAACTGGCAGCGAGACATCCGAGAATTCGGGTCTCCGCGTCGCGGCTGCACGCCACAATAAGCTCATAAAGAACAGTCGGAGGGCCTGGCTGTCCACCCCCTTGATGACGTGGATTGCATGCCCCCGTTCTTGATCAACCATAGTTACACTGGTGTCTGCCAGCGGCGATGGTTCGAGCATATCTGCTTCACCCCAGCCGCTCCACACAAGGCGATGCTTGCGCATGAACTCTATCGCCCATGTGTCGTGATTCGTCAGGATTCGCTCACCCTTCTGGACTACTAACTCCTTGTCGTACCAACTGTTCCACGACCTCTTTGGTGGCAATCCGTTGCCCGCTTCAATAAAGGGAACCCCTTTTTCCGAACGTGTGAGCGCCGCTGGTATGAGATGGGACTTCAGGTAAATGCCGTGGTCCCCCGTTAGCCTGCACTTGCCTGCTCTCATCACTATTCCTTTTGGACATATTCTGATTCGTCTTCAATTTACCACTAACGCATAACCTGCCATGACCCTTGCCCTGGGGGGTATCGTCGCTGCTCAGTGACACAATCAGCCATCGTGCGCGCATGCATCGAGGCGCGCCTGCGCGGCCAGACGAGTTGAGCACTCGTCTTCTGCCCGGCGGCGGCGCTCTTCCTAAAGGCACGGCTCACCCTTCAATTCTGTCGCAGCATGCCCGCCCACTGAAAAGCCCGCGAGCATCAGATCTGCGGCCGGACGATGCTGTGAAGCCTTGCGATCCATAGCAGCACGGGAATTCTGTGTGCGGTTTCGCTGGTACGTAGCACGCACCGGCGATCGACCGTGGTGGCGGGATGGGTGGCTCTGGTCGGATGCCATCGACTGCGTCTTGCGTCCAAGGAATACTGCCGTGAGTGTCGGGATGTCATTCATTCGCCAGGGACGACTACTGTATAAAAACACAGTGTATCCCGGGATGCCGCTAAAATTCGTGGGGGGTCGGGAAAAAGGTAACCTTGGTAACCTGATACAGGAAATCCCCCGCAAAGCCTTGCCAGATAAGGGATTGCGGGTTTCGGCAAAAAGGTAACATTGAGGTAACTTTCAGGTAACCAAATTACCTCTTTCAAAGGTAACCTTCATAGAAATCGATCTTCAATAAAATCAATGAGTTAGAGAAAGGTTACCTTTTTGGTTACCTCAGATTACCTTTTTGAGGTAACCACCCACCGCCTTATAAATCAAAGAGTTAGCGCCGATTTTCGACGGAGGTTACCGAGGTTACCTTTTTACCGCCCCCTCCCGGTTCTCAACTTGCCGAAGACGTCATGAGAGGCGAATAGCGCACAAGTTCAGAGCAGTCATACGCCCCGGCCCAGTAACCTGGCTGCTGCATAGCCAAGGTGCATAAATCTGCGAGATCGCTGCACCCCGCTGGCTGCCCGCGGCCCCAGCTCTAGCGCGGTTCGGCGGCACCCTTCCAGGTGCATAAAAACCACTCAATGAAGCGGGCAGGTGAGGCGGGGTCTCAACCGCGCGCAGGAGGAGGTTATGTTGCGTGCTACCATGATATGAATGCATAGACCCATGTCCGAAATTGACACGAGGCGAGCCAACACTTTGGACGATAAGAAGAAGAGCTTCGCGGCAGAACTGCCGGAGGATTGCCCGTTCCCCCGGGCAAAAGAATGTGATGGGGAAGTCTTCATGCTTGTGAAACAGGAACCGATAACTTCCGACCAAGTCCGCAGCCAGGCGGAACGTGGCCGCGCTCGCAACGCTATGGGGGAGGCCGCGTGCATGCGCCATGGGCTTTCTGTCTTCAGAACTTTTTCAGAGTGCGATCATGCGCGTCGCGTTCTGTCGGCGCGCAACATCGGCGATCTGATTGCAGTGGCGACTCTCAACGCCGATCATGGAGTGATTGCACCGACTCCTTCCCTCCCGGGCCACTTGACATGGTGGCCTTTCGTTGAGACCCAGCGCGAGACGCTCTTTCGCGTTACGAACACAGACGGGGCTTGAAGATGTGGGAAATCCATGGAGTTCCTACCGAGATCTTTTCAGATCCGGAACTACGCATCGAAGAAACCTTATTTGATTTTGATGGGCCGAAAATTTTTACTCATCAGAACCAAGGTCGCCTTCACTTGTTTTATGAAAGCGATGTAGACGATGATGTAGAGGCTGTTAGGTTTATTGCTTCGCCTGCTGACCACCGCCTCATTGCGAAATTGAAGTCAGGCGCCGTATCTGTCTATGAGGCCCTTGACCAACCTTGGGTCTTCGCGCTCGAGGTGGATTTCGATTGGAATATACGCTCCCAATTTCTTCTACATGAAGGGATACACGGAATTCCTGATGACGCCCTCCCTGAGAAAAAGACTTTGCTCTGGAGTTCATTAGAGAAGAGGGCTCAGCGAGAACTGGAAGATGCGGGAAAACATCACACTACCTGGCTGCAGCTACAAAGAGAGTTTGATGAATTTGCTCACATACCTTCCAAGCTACTGAGGGCGGAAGTCGGAAAGGAGCAATGGATGTTGGCGGAGGATTCTGTTTATGCGAGTGTTCGCTCAGAAATGATTAGCTATCGCGATCTATTGCAAACCTACAGCACATTCGCTGAAGGAATCAAAAAGACTCTTACTGCGCTCGATGTGTCGAGGCCCCTTAGACAGTCTTCTGCAACCGCGATAGATATCGCGGAACTAAGAGCCGAGGCGATGCAAGCTACATCTTACAAGAAGCACTCAGCACGGAATTTTCACTGATGACACAAGAAGGCCAATTCAGCAAGAACGAGATTGCTGTTAGGGAGTGGCTGTCCACTGTAGGGGAACTCCCGACCGACTCAAACGATTTGATGATCCAATTGCCCGTTGGAGATAAAAGATATAGATTAGATGTCGCCGTGATCACCGGCGGCATCATATTTCTGGCATGGCTCGGCACTGTGATTAAGCAGGAAGACATGCACGAAATGTCCCATGTCATTCTATCGGCAAACTGGCAGATGCCTTATTGCTCATTTGAGATTTCACCTGTCACCCAATCAATCCTGCTAAAATCCTATATTGTTCTTGAAGACGATGAGGAAGTTTCGCGGGAAATCCTCGCAAAGCACTTGGCTTGGATTGGTCTCTCACTAACACAATACCCGCCTATTTTGGATGCTGTTGCAAAAAAGGTTATCGACGTGAGTACTGCTGTCAAAAAAATCGAAGAATCAATGCCGAAATAATATCAAAGAGCGTACGGGGAAAATCTTACCACCTCCTCCGCCAGCCAATTATTAACTTCCTTGAGCCGCTCTTGTAGCGGCTCAATTTCGTTTCGCGCGAAAACAATTGCAGCCTGCTGCGCATCGCCAAATCCCCCAGTATTGTTGGGGATAATGCCCATCAGCTGCGGGGGTACGCGATGTGCGGCAAGCTGGTCGTCACGCGTCACGTTCTTGATGTTCCAGAATTCATCCTTTGCTGCCACCTCCGACACGGGTAGCAACTGGATGCCGTCCTTCTTCCCCGCAGGCGCGTACATGAATAGGTTGCGGAAATTGCCTGGCCCCTTGGATTCCTTGAGCGCCTTGCGCAGCGCGTCCACGTCCTCCTGCTTCTGGGCGGCGTCGGTCATGTACAGGATGAAACCGGCGTGGCTGCCGTTCTTGTAGTAGCGCCGCCGGAAGAGCGTGGCCGCCTCGTTGAGCCAAGTGGCATTGAGCGCCGACAGGTATTCGGGCAGCCCGTACACCTCCTGGTTGATGTCAGGCTCCAGCAGATGGAAGATGCTGCCCCGCTTGAAAGTGTGCTTGTCCTGCCAGTTCTGTACGAAATGGTAGGTCTCCAGATCCACGCCGCGGCGCACGTACTTGGCCATGGCCGGCTCGAGGCCCAGCGGCCGGCCCAGCACGTTGTCGCGTCGCTCCAGATAGCCGTTGCCGAACACCAGGAAGTCCTGCACCCAGCGCGCAAACGCCGAGCGCGACAGCAGCTTGTGCGGGATGAAGGTCGAGACCAGGATGTTGCGTTTCACATAGATGGGCGAGCTGTTATGCACGGCCGCCCGGAAGCTGCGCGCCAGGCCATCCCACGGCAGCGGCGGCTCGTACCAGTCGCCCACGCGCATGCACTCCACATAGTCGAGCAGCTCGCGGCGGTCGAGCACGGCAACCGGATCGCCGAAGCTGAACGCCTCGACCGAGGCCGCGGGGGCAGTCGGAGCCGGCGCGGCATCGACATGGTTTGCAACAGCCGCGCCGCGGCTCGGTTTCTTGCGGGTCATGAGAACTCCATGATGCTGGTGTTGGTGGTGGTCACGCCTTCGATCGGTTCGTGGGCCAGCGCGTGCATGCACGCCCAGGCCAGATCGGCGTGGCTGGTTTCCTCCGAGCGGCCGGCCTGATAGGTGACGCGGCCGCCCGCGGCGGTGGTGGTCTTGCGGATGGACATGAACGACGCGGCGAAGTCAGTCCAGCCGGCGTCGAATTCCAGCCGGCCCTTGCTGATGACATCGGTAGCCTTGAGCACCAGTCCGGTCTTCACGTCGACCGAGTAGGTGAAGCCCTGCGCATCCGGGCGCGCCTTGAGCACCACCTTGTAGACGGCATCACCCACACCTGTTCGGTCGATGCCGATGTAGGTCACGTTGTAGCGATCGCAGACCTTGAGGATTGCACCCGCCTGCTCTTCGTAGTCGATGCCTCGGAACTGGTGTTTCTCCAGCACCCGGAACTTGCCACCGGGCACCAGTGGCGGCGCCACGACGACCAGCGCAGCGCTATCCCCGCCCCCACCATTGGGGTCATAGCCGACCCAGACTTCGCGGTCGCCAAGCGGCCGCGACGACCAGTGACGGAAGTCACCCCACACCTCCCAGCTATCCACCATGCAGCGCATCAGCATCGACAGCGGGAACACCGACGCCGTGTCGTCAATGAACCCGCACATCAGCAAGTTCTCGAAGTCCGCGTCGCTGTACTCGCGGCGCAGCTGCTCCAGGTCGAACAGGTTGCAGCCACCGCGCACCGCGTCCTCGACGGTCACGATCTGGCGCCACTGCCCGTCAGCGCAATGCCGACCAGCCCGCAGAATCGCGTGGCTCAAGTCGACCTGCACGTGCTGAGCCTTCTTCCGGCCGCGGTTGAACAGCGAACCGGACCAGAACGGATACGCCTCATGCGCAAGGCTTGAAGGCGTCGAGAAATAGGTCTGCCGCCACTTCGCATGGATAGCCATGCCGGAGGCCACCTTGCGCAGTTCCTGGAAGCGTTGGATCCAGAAGTACTCGTCCAGATATAGGTTGCCGTGGTAGCTCTGGGCGGTACGGGCGTTGGTGCCGAGGAAGTACAGCGTGGCGCCATTGGGCAGCACGATCGGATCGCCCTTCAGCTCGACGCCGGCGGCGTCCTTGGCGAACTGGATGATGTAGTGCTTGAAGACATGCGCCTGCGCCTTGCTGGCCGACAGGAAGATCTGGTTGCGGCCGGTAGTCAGCGCGTCGATAAAGGCTTCGCGCGCAAAGAACCAGGTCGCGCCGATCTGTCGGCTCTTCAGAATGTTGCGGATCCGCTCGACCAGGCCCGCCTCGTACCAGACGCGCTGGTAGTCGAACATCGAATCCATGAAGGCGTCGACCAGCTGCTCCTGCTGCTCTTCGTCGATGGCATTACGCTCGGGCGGCTTGCGCGGCCCGTGATTGCGGTTGGCCACCTTCGGGTTCAGATCCGCTTCATTGCCACTGCCCTCATATCGGCGCACGCGCGCCAGGCGCTCGATCTGCCGGCCCAGCAGATCGATTTCCTTGTAGTCCTTCCCCTCCTTGGCCTCCTTCAATACCAGCCGCGCCATGCGCGCCTCGATGCTGGTGCCGATGCGCTCCACGGCATCGGCTTTGTCCCAACCTTCGCGGCGCTTCCAGCTGTGCACGGTGGCCGGCTTGACGCCCAGCATCTCCGCGATGCGCGCCACCCGATACCCCTGCCAGTAGAGCCCGCGCGCAATGCGACGCGGCTCCATTTCTGGATCGAACGAGAGCAGGGCGATAGGGGGAAGCGTAGTCATGCCGCAACGCTACCGTCCGCGCGCGCGCGTGCCACGCCGCCTGTGTTGTGCCCGGGATGCCTACAACAGCCCGGCATTGCCCCGCGCGTGACACCGCGCCGAAGATGGCAACACCACCACCGAACCCCGCCAAACGAGGACACCATGGCCGGCAAGAACCCGAAGTATTTCCGCATCGCCACCGAAGGCGCGACCAGCGACGGCCGCGTGATCGACCGCGAGATGCTGGTGCAGATGGCCGCCAGCTATGACCCCGACACCTACGGCGCCCGCATCAACCTGGAGCACATCCGCGGCATCGTGCCCGATGGCCCGTTCAGGGCGTATGGCGACGTGCTGGCACTCAAGACCGAAGAGGAAGGCGGCAGGCTGCGCCTGTATGCGCAGCTCGACCCCACCCCAGACCTGATCGCTTTCAACAAGGCCCGGCAGAAGGTCTTCTGCTCGATGGAAGTGAATCCCGATTTCGCGGATTCGGGCGAGGCCTACCTGGTTGGCCTGGCCGTCACCGACAACCCGGCAAGCCTGGGCTGCGAAATGCTGCAGTTCAGCGCCAGGGCCAAGAACAACCCGCTGGCCGAGCGCAAGCAGGATCCGAGCAACCTGTTCTCCGAAGCGGTGGCAGTTGAGCTTGACTTCCCCACCGAACCAACCGCCACCGTGCCCACCGCCGGCTTTGCCGCCAGCATCAAGAAGCTGTTCGCGCGCCAGGACAAGTCCGACGCCGGCAACGACGCCCGCCATGCCGACACGCAGGAAGCCGTCCAGGCCATTGCCAAGGAAGTGCAGACGCTGGGCGAGACCTTCACCAAGGCCATCGACGGCGTCACGAAGCGCCTGGATGCGCTGCAGGCGGAACAGACCCAGGGCAAGGAAGCGTTCAGCGCGCTCAGGGGCACGCTGGAGAAGACGGAGGACTTCAGCCGCCGCCCGCCCGCCACCGGCGGCGACGGCGCGGTGATCGAAACCGACTGCTGAGCCGGCCCCCGAACAGCGACACACCAACCTACCCCGGAGCCAACTCAATGCGCAACGATACCCGCCGCCTGTACGCGGCATACGAAGCCAAAATCGCCGAGATCAACGGCGTCGAGCGCGTGGACCGCAAGTTCAGCGTTCAACCGAGCGTCCAGCAGAAGCTGGAAACCAAAGTACAGGAGTCCAGCGATTTCCTCGGCAGGATCAACGTCTATGGCGTGACCGAGCAGGAAGGCGACAAGGTCGGCCTGGGCGTATCCGGCCCGGTGGCCAGCACCACCGACACCTCGGCCCAGGATCGCCAGACCAGCGATATCGCGGCGCTGGACGACCGCGGCTATCGTTGCGAGCAGACCAACTCGGACACCCACATCACCTACCGCATGCTGGATGCCTGGGCCAAGTTCCCCGACTTCCAGACCCGCATCCGCGACGCCATCCTGCGCCGCCAGGCGCTGGACCGCATCATGATCGGCTTCAACGGCCTGAGCCGCGCGGCCACCTCCAACCGCGCCGCCAACCCGATGCTGCAGGACGTCAACAAGGGCTGGCTGCAGCACCTGCGCGAAGAAGCGGCGGAGCGCGTGATGGTCGAAGGCAAGGCAGCCGGCACGATCGTGGTCGGCGGCCCCGACACGGATGCCACACGCGACTACGCCAGCCTGGACGCCCTGGTGTTCGACCTGTGCAGCCACCTGATCGCGCCGTGGTACGCCGAGGATCCCGACCTGGTGGTGGTGTGTGGCCGGCAGCTGCTGGCGGACAAGTACTTCCCGCTGCTGAACAAGGATCGCGACCCCACGCAGAAGCTGGCCACCGACATCATCATGAGCCAGAAGCGCATCGGCAACCTGCCGGCCGTGCGGGTGCCCTACTTCCCACCCGACGCGCTGCTGGTGACGCGTCTGGACAATCTGTCGATCTACTACCAGGAAGGCTCGCGCCGCCGCACGATCGTGGACAACGCCAAGCGCGACCGCATCGAGAACTACGAGTCGAGCAACGACGCCTATGTGATCGAGGACCTGGCCTGCGCCGCGATGGCCGAGAACATCGAGGTGGCCCAGGCATGACGAGCCCCGCCCGCAACCACTTCCTGCGCGTGAGCGCCCAGCGGGCGGCAGTCGCAGCCGAGACCGCCAACCCGCTGCGCCACGCCTCCGGGCATGAGCTGATGCTGGCGCAGCTGGCCGAGCACAAGCGCCAGCTCAAGCAGATCCAGTCGATCGAGCGCAAGGCCGACGCCAAGCGCGGGATGCTGCCGGCCTATGCGGCCTGGGTGCAGGGCGTGCTGGAAGCCGATGCCGGCGTACAGGACGAGGTCTTCATGACCGTGATGGTCTGGCACATCGACGTGGGCGACTTCGCCGGCGCCCTGCCGCTGGCGCGATACGCCATCCGGCACGGCCTGGTGATGCCGGACCAGTACCAGCGCACCACGGCCTGCCTGATCGCCGAGGAATACGCGGCAATGACGCTGAAGGCGGTCGAAGCCGGGCAGCCCGTCGACGTGGACGCCCTCGGCGAGGTGGGCACGCTGGTCAACGACCAGGACATGCCCGACGAAGTGCGCGCCAAGCTGCACAAGGCGGTGGGCTATGCGCATGCCGCCCTGGTGGACGCGACGCAGGACGATCGCAAGCAGGACCGGCGCGAGTTCGTGCTGGCCAATCTGCGCCGCGCGCTGGAGCTGCACGACAAGGCCGGCGTGAAAAAAGACATCGAGCGTCTCGAACGCGAGATCAAGAATGCAGCCCAGGCCGGCGCCAAGGAGGGCGACGGCCGGGGATGACACCGAGCGTGACCCCGCGCATCAGGCGGCACGGGGCATCCGAAGGGCGTACCGGCCTCGCGCCGGCCAACCCAGCTGGCTGCCCCGTCCACCGCCTCCACCACCAGTGAATCCATGTCTTCCTTCATCGCCACCGCCCCCGCCGCTGCCGGCCAGAACCTGATCGCCAACGATGGCTTCTTCCCGGACATCGACGTCGACCAGGCATTGGCCGCCATGCGCCAGGACGGCACTGTGACACCGGATCGCCTGCGCGCGGCGCTGATCGAGGCGGCGCTGTCGGTCAACGCGGAGCTGGCCGACTGGAAGACGACTCAGCAGGCGGCCGGGCACGCCACGCTGCTGGCGGTACCGTCTGCGCAGATCGACGGCAAGTCGACCAACCTGCACCGGTACCTGCGCGCGCTGCATTGCCAGGCGCGCGCAGGGCTGATCGAGCGGTACCGAGACTACGACGCCACGGCCGCCGGCGACAAGGCTGCCGAGGCGCTACTGCAGGCCGTGGAAGACCTGCGCCGCGATGCGCGGTGGGCCATCAGCGACCTGCTCGGCATCACCCGCACCACCGTGGAGCTGATCTGATGCGCGTGCGAGCCCTGCAAGGCGACACCGTCGATGCCATCTGCCAGCGCGTCTACGGCCGCACCGCCGGCGTCACCGAGGCAGTGCTGGAAGCCAATCCCGGCCTGTCCGATCTCGGCCCGGTCCTCCCTCATGGCACGGTCATCGACCTGCCCGACACCTCTCCACAGCCAGCCGTGCAGCGCGTGCAACTGTGGGATTGACCCCCAAGGAATCGACTATGGCTGAACCCATTTCCACCGGCACCACCGCCGCCATTGCCGTCACCGGCATTGGCGCCATCACCCTGCTGCCAGGCGTGGATGCGGCAACGGTGCTCGGCGCCTTCGCTGGCGCTGCGGTGTTCGCGCTCAATTCCGACGACATGTCGACCGCCAAGAAACTGGCCTTCCTGGTGCTGTCCATCGTGGCCGGCTGCCTCGCGGCGCCGCTGGCCGCCGCGCTGATTGCCAAGGCCCTGCCCACTGAAGCCGAGGTAAGCCATGGCGTCGGCGCGCTGGTGGCCTCGGCGGTGATGGTCAAGCTGCTGATGCTGCTGATCCGCGTGGCCGGCCACGGGGACTGGCTGGTCGGGCTTTTTCGCAACAACGGACAAGGAGGCAACAAATGACGATCCTCTTCCTGATCCAGGCGGCGCTGTGCGCGCTGATCGCCATCCGCCTGCTGCTGTTCCGGCGCGCGGGGGCTGCCTACCGTCCGTGGGCTTCGCGGCTGGCCTACCTGCTGATCGTGCTGGCGGGCGCCGTTCCCATCGGTGTGCTGTTCGGCCGCTACGACTGGGCGATGCTCGCGCAAAGCGGCATCACCGCGGTGCTGTGCCTGGCGGTGTATGCGGTGCGCGGCAATGTGGTGGAGCTGTTCCGCATGACCGAGACCGATGGCGGCTGCTCCTGGCTCGTTCGATTCCTGCGGAGATCCTGCGATGACTATCCTGCGACCAGGTGACGTGGGCGCCGGCGTGCGCGAGCTGCAGCGCCTGCTGCGCGAGCGTGGCGCGGGGCTTGAACTGACGGGCGATTTCGACACGGCGACGCTTGCCGCAGTGCGGGCGGCACAGGCGCGCTACGGCCTGGTGGTCGACGGCCTCGCCGGCCCGAAGACGCTGCAGGCGCTGCAGCAAGACACCCGGGAGCCGCGGCACCTGACCGCCGCCGACCTCCAGCGCGCCGCGGACAAGCTGGGCGTGCCCCTCGCGGCGGTGCGCGCCGTCAACGAGGTCGAAAGCCGGGGCAGCGGCTTCCTGCCCGACGGGCGCCCGGTGATCCTGTTCGAGCGGCACGTCATGTACCGGCAGCTGCGTGCGGCCGGCCACGACGCCGACGCGCTGGCACGGCAGTACCCGAACCTGGTCAATGGCGCGCGCGGGGGCTATGCCGGCGGCGCCGCCGAGCACATGCGGCTGGCCCGCGCCGCCGACATCGATGAAGCCTGCGCCCTCGCCTCTGCCAGCTGGGGGCTGTTCCAGGTGATGGGCTACCACTGGGAGCGTCTCGGGCATTCGAGTGTGCAGGCGTTCTCCCTGTGCATGCGCGAGGGCGAAGGCGCGCAGCTCGACGCGTTCGTGCGCTTCGTCCTGACGGACCCGGTGCTGCACAAAGCGCTCAAGGCCCGCAAATGGCCCACCTTCGCCAGCCTCTACAACGGCCCGGCCTACAGGGACAACCTGTACGACGTGAAACTGGCACGCGCCTTCGCGCGCTACGACGCCGAAGAAAAGGAGCCTGTATGAACCGAACCCTGGCTCTCGTTCTCGCGGGCGTCGTGCTGCTGCTGGCGGTTGCCGGCACGGGCGCCTGGATGACCGATCGCTACCGCAAAGCCGTCAAGCGCGGCGATGACGCGGAAGCGGCCGCCGCAGGCCTGCGGGTACAGCTCAGGAACGCAACTGGCAGCGTCGTCACCGTCACCCGCTATGTCGACCGCGTCCAGACCATCCAGGTCAAGGGCGACACCATCATCAAGGAGGTTCCGCGCTATGTCCCTGTTCAGGCTGATGCCGCCTGCACTGTGCCTGTCGGCTTTGTGCGCCTGCACGACGCCGCCGCCACCGGCGCCCTGCTCGATCCAGATCCCGGCGATGCTGATGCGGCCCCCTCGGGCATTGCGCTCTCTACCGTCGCCGCCACCGTTGCCGGCAACTACACCAGCAGCCTCGCCGACGCCGAGCAGCTGAGCGCCCTGCAGCAGATCCTGCGCGACCAGGGCGTGACCATCATCGGCGAGGCGCCAGTGCCATGATGAAGCCCAACAGCCTGCGCGAGGCGCTGACCGCGGCGGTACCGGATCTCGCGCGCAACCCGGAGAAGCTGCACGTGTTCGTGGATGAAGGCCGGCTGGTGGCCACCGGCGCCAGGACGCTGTCCTTCGAGTACCGGTACACGCTGACGCTGATCGTGACTGACTTTGCGGCCGGCTCCGATGCAATCATGGTGCCGGTGCTGGCCTGGCTGCGCGTCAATCAGCCCGAGCTGTTCTTCAGCCCCACCCAGCGCGAGGACGGGGTGAGGTTCGAGGTCGATATCCTGAACCACACCACCGTCGACCTGGCACTGAAGCTGCCTCTGACCGAGCGAGTCACAGTGCGCGTGGCCGGGACCGGCTACCACGTCGAGCATCACCCGGAGCCAGTCAACGAGGACGACGATCCGTCCACCTGGCGGCCAGCAGCGCCATGAGCGACTTCCGCGCCCTGGAGGCATGGGCTGGCGCCCTGCTGCAGAATCTGGAGGCGCCGGCGCGGCGCGCCCTTGCACGAGCTGTCGCGGCGGAACTGCGGCGCCGCCAGGGCACCCGCATCGCCGAGCAGCGCAATCCGGACGGGTCGGCCTATGAACCCCGCAAGCCGCAGCTGCGGCTACGGCTGCGACCCGGGCGCGTGCGTCGCGCCATGTTCGCGCGCCTGCGCACCACCCGTTTCCTCAAGGCGCAGTCAAGCCCGGACGCCGCTGTCGTGACCTTTATCGGCCGCACCCAGCGCATCGCCGCGGTACACCAGTTCGGGCTGCGCGACCGTGTCAACCGGGCCGGCCTCGAGGTCACCTACCCGCAGCGCGAGCTACTGGGATTTGACGACGCTGACGTGGATCGCATCACCGACCTCGTCCTCGCGCATATCGCCGGCTGACACCGCCTGTTGTGCCGGTTGCCGCCACAACACCCGCTGCGTGACTGCCTCGCGCGCGCACGGCACGCTGGCGGGCATGGACTCCACCACCGAACTCGCCCGCCTGATCGAGAACCTGATTCGGCTCGGCACCATTGCCGAGGTCGATACCAGCACGCCGCCGCGCGTGCGCATTGCGACCGGCGGCATCACCACGGCATGGCTGCCGTGGGTGGAGCGCCGCGCAGGCGCCACGCGCACATGGAACCCGCCCACCGTAGGGGAACAGGTCATCATGCTTTGCCCCAGCGGCGATGTCGCCAACGGCATCATTGTCGCTGGGATACCGTCCGCGGCGCATGATGTTCCGAGCCACAGTGCCGACGAAACCGTCACACTCTACCCGGACGGCGCGACCACCCGCTACAACCACGTCAGCGGGGCGCTGGAGATCGAGGGGGTGCAGACAGTTCTGCTACAGGCCGGCCAGACCGTGGTGGTGGACTGCCCCGATACCACCTTCAAGGGCAAGGTCACCGTCGAGGGTCTCTTCACCTACCAGGCCGGCATGTCCGGCCAGGGAGGCAGCAGCGGCGCTGGCACGCAGATCCGCGGCAACGTCACCCACACCGATGGCGAACTTTCCTCCAACGGCGTCGTCGTCGATGACCACGACCACGGCGGCGTGCTGCGCGGCGGTGATTGGACGGAGGGAACCCGGTGAGCTATCTCGGGATGAACGTCGCCACCGGGCGGGCGCTGGCCGACCGCGAGCACATCCTGCAGTCGGTGCGCGACATCCTGACCACGCCGATCGGCACCCGCGTGATGCGGCGCGACTATGGCTCGCTGCTGCCCCACCTGGTCGACCAGCCGCTGCACCGTGCCACCTTGCTGCGCGCCATGTCGGCGTCGGTCATGGCGCTGGTCCGCTGGGAACCCCGACTTCGTGTCACGCGCGTCTCGTTCGACGCCGGCGCCGACGGCTCCCTCTTTATCGACATCGAGGCCCAGCGCGTGGACGGACCGCGCGCCCAGGCCGCCAACCTGCGCGTCCCCTTGCGCGGAGGCCACGCATGAGCGCGACCCCGATCGATCTGTCCCGCCTTCCCTCCCCCGATGTGGTGGAGGCGCTCGACTATGAGACCCTGTTCGCGCAGCGCAAGGCTGAACTGGTGGCGCTCTTCCCCGCCGCGCAGCAGCCTGAGATTGCAACCACCCTCACGCTGGAATCCGAGCCACTGACCAAAGCGCTGCAGTCCAGCACCTATCGCGAGCTGGTCCTGCGCCAGCGCGTCAACGACGCCGCCCGCGCCGTGATGCTCGCAAAGGCCATGGGTGCCGACCTGGAGCACCTGGCCGCCCTCTTTGGGATCGCGCGCCTCACCATCACGCCGGCTGATCCCGAGAACGACATGCCGGCCGTCATGGAGCGCGACGAGGATCTGCGCAAGCGGACCCAGCTGGCGCCGCAGGGGTTCTCGGTGGCCGGCCCGGAGGGCGCGTACAAATCCCACGCGCTGGGCGCAGACGGGCGCGTACTGGATGCCTCTGCCACCAGCCCAACGCCTGGCACGGTAGTGGTCACGGTGCTTTCCCGCGACGGCGACGGCACCGCCGATGCCGCGCTGCTCGCTGCCGTTGAATCGGTGCTCGGCGCCGACGATGTGCGGCCGCTCACCGACCATGTGCTGGTCCGGTCGGCCGAGATCGTCACCTACCGCGCCCGCGCCAGGCTCTACACCTTTCCGGGGCCCGACTCCACCGTCGTGATCGAAGAGGCCAGGAAGCGCCTGCTGGCCTACAACGCGGCGATCCACCGCCTTGGCATGGAGCCGACGCTTTCCGGCATCTACGCGGCGCTGCACATCGATGGGGTAGAGCGCGTCGAGCTGCTGGAGCCAACCGCAAGCATTCCAGTCACGCGCACGCAGGCGCCGTATTGCATCCTCGTGGATATCCAGCACGGGGGCGTCTATGGCTGATCTTCTGCCACCCAACGCCACGCGACTGGAGCGCAATCTGGCCGAGGTAATGGGTCGGCTCGGCGACGTCCCGGCGCCGCTGCGCACGCTGATGAACCCGGATACCTGCCCGGCGGCGCTGTTGCCGTGGCTCGCCTGGCACCTTGGCGTCGACGCCTGGAAGGACTATTGGCCCGAACAGGTCAAGCGGGCGCGGGTGAAGGCCGCGATCCAGATCGCCCGCAAGCGCGGTACCGCCGGTGCAGTGCGCAGCGTGGTCGCCGCCTTCGGCGCCAACATCGTCATCCGCGAATGGTGGGAGATGAACCCGCCCGGAGTGCCGCACACCTTTGAGGTGGTGATGGCAGTCAGCGACCGCGAGGGCGAGAGCGCCACCGCCGAATTCATCGGCGATGTCATCGCCGAGATCGACCGCGCCAAGCCGGTGCGCTCGCACTACATCTTCACGCAGGGCTACCAGCGCCAGGGGGCCGTTGCCATCGGCGCGGCCGCACGTGCCGCCCTGTATGTCCGACTGTCCCTTTCCGATACCTGACATGGCTGGCAATCTCATCAAACTCACCAACGCCGGCCGGGCTGCCCTGGTTGGCCCGGGCAACGTCGGCACCGTTACCCGCACGGTCGTCGCAGTGGGCATTGCCACCGCTCCGTTCGCACATGACGTCGACATGCTGGTCATGCCCAACGAGCGCAAGCGACTGACCAGCATCGGCGGTGAGAACGTGGCACCCGATACGGTCCACGTGACCATTCAGGACGAATCGGCGGACCAGTACCAGATGTACGGCTTCGGCCTGTACCTGGACAACGGCGTGCTGCTCGGCACGTACAGCCAGGACACGCCGGTCATGGAGAAGTCGCCGGCAGCGATGCTGCTGCTGGCCGCAGACATCCTGTTCACCACCATCGACGCGGCAGCCCTTGTGTTCGGGGATGCCGGCTTCCTCAATCCTCCCGCGACCACCACGGTGAAGGGCGTGGTGGAGTTGGCCGACAACGCCGAAACGCAGGCCGGAACAGACGCCACCCGCGCCGTGACGCCGGCGGGGCTGGCATCGCGCACCGCCACGGCCACGCGCACCGGCCTGGTCGAGCTGGCCACCGACGCCGAGGCGCAGACCGGCACTGACACGACGCGCGCCGTCACGCCGGCGAACCTGTCGGCCCGTATGGCCACGGAAGCGCGCACCGGCCTGTTGGAAATCGCCACCCAGACCGAAGTCGACCAAGGCACGGACGACGCCCGCGCGGTCACCGCGAAAAAGCTGCTGGCACGCCTCAAACTCCTGGGTTTCGGCGGCACAGGCACCGAAGGCACAATCACCGATATGGACGATGTGACGGTGCCCGGCGGCCTGCTCTATGTGCCGGGCGCGGCGACAAATGTGCCGATGAGCCTCGGCCCTGGCGTCTTGCTGCATCGCGTGTACGGCACCGCCGGCTTGCAGTTGTTCTCCCCCTATCAGTCGAATCGGATCGTCTTTCGCCGGCGCACGGGAAGCGCGTGGCAGGCATGGCAGGACCTGGCACTGCTCGACAGCCCTGCCTTCGGCGGCACGCCGACTGTCCCGACCGCGGCCAGGGGCACCAGCACCAGGCAAATCGCCAGCACCGAGTACGTGATGGCGGCTATGGCTGACCTGGTCGATTCGTCGCCGGGCGCTCTGGACACCCTCAAGGAGCTGGCAGCGGCGCTTGGAAACGACCCGAACTTCGCTACCACCGTTCTCACCGAACTGGGCAAGAAGTTCGACAAGGCAGGCGGCGTGGTTGGCATGCAAACTTCCGGCTGGGATGACATCAACACGCCTACCATGCGGGTACTGGACGGCTCCAACAGCGGGAAGGCCGGCGGCCTTGCGGTGGAGTCCTATGCGCCTGTGGTGCAGCTCATCGACCGCACGGTCAACGTGCGGAACGCACGGCTGCTCATGGATGCGCACCTTCTGCGCATCGGCTTTGACTCGGTGGCTACGCCAGGCGCCTACACGGACTTGTACACGTTCCACGCGGACGGCTACATGTCCCTCGGGCCGGCCACATCGAGCGCGGTGGCGTTGCGCCTGGGCACCACCATTGCCGGCGGCACAACAACACAGTACGGCGTCTACAACAACACCGAGTTCAACGAACTGGCGACGGCCGGCGTCTACGGCTATCACTCCGTTCCGCGGCTTAAGGACGCACCCTTCACCGCCAACCAGGTCGCCGGGTTCAACGCGGCCGGACCGATCCTTGGCGCGCAGGCGTCGCTCACGAACTACGACGCGTACATCGCACGCGACTACTCGAATGCCGGCGCGACGCGAATCTCTGCCGCCTTGTTCCAGATGGCGGCCGGTCCCAACAAATGGAACCTGTATTCGGCTGGCACGGCGCCGGGCTTTCACTATGGCACGCTGCAGATCGGTTCCACCGTCGACGATGGCAGCAGCGCCAAGCTGCAGGTCACAGGGTACGCGACTGCCGACACGCCGCCGGCGGGCGACTGCACCCGCAAGCTCGCCACGACTGCCTGGGTCATGTCGACCCTGCTCAACGCCGCGATCGGCCAAATCATCATCGAGCCGCGGGCCACCGCGCGGGCCGGGTGCCTGAAACTGAACGGGGCATTGCTGAATCGGTCGGCTTACCCCGAGCTGTGGACCTATGCCCAGGCCAGCGGGAACCTGGTCAGCGAAGCGGAGTGGCAGGCCGGCATGTGGGGCGCCTTCTCCACCGGCGACGGACAAAATACCTTCCGCATTCCCGAGTACCGCGGCGAGGGCCTGCGCTTCTGGGATGACGGCCGGGGCGTCGATGCGGGCCGCAAGATCGGGAGCTACCAGGCGCCGCAGAACCAGTCGCATAGCCACGGCGCGTCATCGTCCTGGTTTGGCGATCATAACCACAGCGCCTGGACGGATGCCCAGGGTTGGCACGGCCATGGCGTTCACGATCCCACTCACGCGCACACCTATGACGTGCCGCCCCCGGCTTCGAATCCGGACGGCCAGGGCGCGGCATCCGGCGCGAGCTGGCTTGACCTGACGCAGTACGGTCAGCGCGGCACGTATGGCGCATACACCGGCATCTCGATCGCCGGAGACGGGTCGCACGGTCACAACGTAGGCATCGGCTGGGCCGGGGGGCACTTCCACGCCATCACGATCAACGCAGACGGCGGCGCAGAAGTGCGCGTTCGCACAATTTCTGCGCTCGCCATGATTCGCGCCTTCTAAGGGAGAACAAGCAAATGATGCTCCACCACTACGACAGCCACACCGGTCAGTACATCAGCAGCGCGCTCGCCGACCCGGACCCGCGCGACCCCAAAGCCTGGCTGCAGCCGGCATTCACGTCGCTCGCTCCGCTGCCGGAGCGCAATCGATACGAATGGCCGTTCTTCTGCGACGGCGCGTGGGTCATGCTGCCGGACTACCGCGGCATCGTCCTGTACCGCACTGAGAATGGCGAGCCGGCGGAGTTGGGGGTGCCTGGGATCACCCCGCAGGAAGCGGGCCTTACGCCCGACCCTCGGCCGTCCGAACTGCACCGCTGGACTACCGACGGCTGGGCGCTGGACACTGCACTAGTCGCGGAGCGTACCCGCGCGGCGGCGATGGCGGAGTTCGACCGCCTCATGGCAATCGCAAGGGAAGCGAATGCAGGCAAGGCCGATGCCCATGCCGCCGGACTGCTGAACGCGGTAGAAACCGCCCTGTTCAAAGCCTGGTCCGCATACCAGCTCGACCTGGTGCGGGTTGTGAACTCGCCCGACTTCCCCATCGTCTCTGACTGGCCCGAGGAACCGAATGTAGAAGCGATCACTGCCACCGTCCAGGCCGAGGAAGCAGCGAAGGCTGCAGCGCGTGCCGGGTATGACAGCCTCCTGGCGCGGGCAAACGAAGCAATAGCGGGCAGGGCAGACGCTTACGCCGCCGGGACGCTCGACGCCGTGCCAAGAGCGATCCACGAGGCGTGGCTGTCGTTTCGGCTTCAGCTGCAACACCTGGCGCTGGCTCCGACTTTCCCCCTGGGGATCGCCTGGCCTGCACCGCCAGATGAGGCCGCGATCGAGGCAGAGATCCTGGTCAGTGCCCGAACGGATAGCGCCCCGGAAAACGCGTAGGCCACCGCTCAAGAGGGCGGGAGCGCGCACCGCTCTCACCTTTTCGTTGTACCGCTGCGGTCGACAACAGCCCGCGGCAGACCGCCACGCGCGTGCGCGGCATCCTACCGGGACGATGCTTTCGATCGTCTGCCAAATCTCCCGGAGGACTGCATGGCAACCGACTACCACCACGGCGTACGTGTCATCGAGGTCAACGATGGCACCCGCCCAATCCGCACCATCGCCACGGCCATTCCGGGCCTGGTGACCGTCGCCGACGACGCCGATGCCACGGCGTTTCCCCTCGACACTCCCGTCTTGCTGACCAACCCGCAGGCGGCCATCGGCAAGGCCGGCACCCACGGCACGCTGCGCCCCAGCCTGGAGGCCATCACCGATCAGGCCAACCCCATGACGGTCGTCGTTCGCGTTGCCGAGGGCGCCACCGAAGCCGAGACCACCAGCAACCTGATCGGCACCACCAACCCCGCCGGCCGGTACACCGGCATGAAGGCGCTGCTGGCCGCAAAGACGCGCTTCGGCGTCACGCCCCGTATTCTCGCCGTGCCGGGACTGGACAAGCTGGAGGTCGCCACGGCGCTCGCTTCGATCTGCCAGAAGTTGCGCGCCTTCGGCTATGTCAGTGCGCATGGCTGTGCGACCAAGGAAGAGGCGGCCACCTACCGTGACAACTTCGGGCAACGCGAGCTGATGCTGCTGTGGCCGGACTTCGTGGGCTGGGACACTGCCAACAACACCGAGCGCAACCTGTGGGCAACCGCGCGCGCGCTCGGCCTGCGCGCCAAGCTGGACGAGTCGGTGGGCTGGCACAAGACGATCTCCAACGTCCCGGTCAACGGTGTGACCGGCGTCTCGAAGGACATCTACTGGGACCTGCAGGATCCGGCGACCGATGCCGGTTACCTCAACAGCAACGAGGTCACCACCCTGATCAACTTCGAGGGCTTCCGTTTCTGGGGCTCGCGTACCTGCAGCTCGGAACCGCTGTTCGCCTTCGAGAGCGCCACCCGTACCGCGCAGATCCTGGCCGACACGATGGCCGAGGCGCATGCCTGGGCCATCGACCTGCCGCTCACGCCTTCCCTGGCACGCGACATCGTGGAAGGCCTCAACGCCAAGTTCCGGGAATGGACCCGCCTCGGCTACCTGATGGGCGGCAGCGCCTGGGTCGATGCCGGCATCAACACCAAGGACACGCTCAAGGCCGGCAAGTTGTGGATCGACTACGACTACACGCCGGTTCCGCCGCTGGAAAACCTGCAGCTGCGCCAGCGCATCACCGACCGCTACCTGATGGACTTCGCCGCGTCGGTGAACGGCTGATAGCGGGCATTCAAGAGAGGAAACCACCATGGCAATGCCACGCAAACTCAAGAACTTCAACGTCTTCGCCGACGGCGTGAGCCACGTCGGCGAATGCGAGGAAGTCACCCTGCCGAAGCTGACGCGCAAGCTGGAGGAATACCGCGCCGGCGGCATGAACGGCCCTGTCGATCTGGACCTTGGCAATGAGAAGCTCGAGCTGGAGACGACCTACGGCAGCATCATGCGCGAGATCCTGAAGCAGTACGGGGTCACACAGGCCGCTGCGGCAATGGTGCGCTTCGCCGGTGCCTATCAGCGCGACGACACCGGCGACACCGATGCCGTCGAGGTGGTCGTGCGCGGCCGGCATACCGAACTCGACTTCGGCACCGGCAAGGTCGGCGACAGCAGCCAGTTCAAGGTCAAGTCGTCGCTGACCTACTTCAAGCTGACGATCAACGGCGAGGTGTGGATCGAGATCGACCACGTCAACTTCATCGAGATCGTGTTCGGCGTCGATCGCCTGGCCGAGCAGCGCCGCGCGATGGGTCTGTGACGGCATGCCGCCGGCGCTTTCGGCGCCGGTAATCCCTTCCCTTTCGAGAACCACCATGAACGAAGCCAAATCCGAAACCATCACCCTCGACACCCCCATCACACGCGGCAACGAGGTCATCACGTCCATCACGGTGCGCAAGCCTGCCGCCGGCGAGCTGCGCGGCTGCAGCCTGATCGACCTGATGCGCATGGAGGTGACCGCGCTGCACGCAGTGCTGCCGCGCATCACCACACCGACGCTGACGGCGCACGACGTGAGCCAGCTCGATCCTGCCGACATGACGCAGCTGGCTACAGCGGTGAGCGGTTTTTTGCTGCCGAAGGCGGCGAAGGCCGAGGGCTTCCCGCCCGAGTCGAAGACGCCATCGCCGACGTTGCAGTGATCTTTCATTGGCCACCGGAGCGACTGTTTGAAATGGGGGTGGCCGAACTGATGGCGTGGCGCGAGCGCGCCCGGGAACGAAGCGGAACCGACGAATGAGCGTGCCACGCAATCTGAGACTCGAGGTCGTCCTGCAGGCGGTGGACCGCCTTACCCAGCCGTTCCGCAATGCCATGGGCAGCAGCACCGAGCTGGCGCGCACGGTGAAGGCCGCGCGCGACCAGCTGAAGGAGCTGAATCGCACGCAGGCCAACATCGACAGCTTCCGCAAGCTGTCTAGGGACGCGGCGATCGCCGACAACCAGCTGCGGTCCGCGCAGACGCGGGTCAAGGCACTGGCACAGGAGATGGCCTCCACGGAGCGCCCATTGGCCGCCATGACGCGAAACTTCAACGCAGCTGTCAAGGAAGCGCGGGCGCTCAAGCAGCGCGGAGCCGAGCTGCAGCAGAGCCTGGAAGGTGTGCGCGGCCGCCTGCAGTTGGCGGGAGTCAGCACCACGAGCCTCGGCCAGGCCCAGCGCGACCTGCGCGACAAGGTTGCAGCGGCAGGCCAGGCGCTGGCTCAGCAGGAAGCACGGCTGAAGGCGGTAGGCGAGCACCAGCAGCGCCTGGCCGCTGTGCAGTCCGGGTACGCGAAGGGCATGGCCGCCCGAAACGCCATGCTCGGCGCCGGTGTGTCGGCATCCGCAGCCGGCGGTGTTGCCCTCACGCCTATCGCCAAGGCGGTGAAGGACTACGTGTCCTTTGAGGACGCCATGCTTGGCATCGCTCGCCAGGTGGAAGGCGCCCGCGACGACGGCGGCAGGCTCACGGCGGTCTACTACGACATGGCGCGGCAGATCAAGCTGCTGGGTGAAGAACTGCCGATCCCAACCACCGCCATCGCGGAGATGGTGACCGCTGGCGCGCGTATGGAAGTGCCGCGCGAGGAACTGATCGCCTACACCCGGACGGTTGCCATGATGGCGACAGCCTTCGACGCCGTGCCGGACGAGATTGCGGAAAGCATGGGAAAGGTGGCGAAGAACTTCCGCATCCCCATCAACCAGATCCAGGCGCTCGCCGATTCGATCAACTACCTGGACGACAACGCCATCAGTAAGGGCGGCGACATCATCGGCGTGCTTAACCGGATCTCCGGCGTGGTGTCAACGGTGAAAATGTCCTCGGCGGACGCGGCCGCGCTCGCGTCGACGCTGCTCACGCTCGGCGAGCGGCCGGAGACGGCCGCCACGGCAGTCAATGCCATCGTCCAGAAGTTCGCCGCTGCCGAGAAGGGCACCAAAAAATTCCAGGCCGCGGTGCAGGAGATCGGCCTGTCCAGCGCCGCCATCCAGAAGGGCATGGCCACCGACGCCACCGAAACCCTCTTCCAGGTGATCGAGGCGGTGCAGAAGCTGCCGAAGGACAAGCGCATCGGCGTGATGGTCGAACTGGTCGGGATGGAGCATTCCGACACGCTCGCCAAGCTGGTCGACAAGCCGGAGGAGCTGCGCCGCCAGCTCGAACTTGCCAACGGACGAGGCGCCGAAGGATCGATGGCACGCGAATTCGCGGCGCGCCAGGAAACCATCTCTGCCCGCTGGCAGCGGCTGCAGAACCAGCTGTTCAATGGCAGCAGTGCCGCCGGGGAGGCGCTGCGCTCGACCATCGTCGGGCTGATGGATACCGTCGGCAACCTGGTCAGCCGCTTCAACGGGTTCGCGCAGGCCCATCCGGCGCTGGTCGGAGGGATCATGAAGGGCGCCGCGGCGGCCGGCGTGCTGCTCGCCGCCATGGGCGCGCTCACGCTGGCCATAGCGGCGGCGCTGGGTCCGTTGGTCATCACCCGCTATGGGCTGCAGATGATGGGTATCCGGCTCGCCGCCCTGGTGCCGTCGCTCAACCGCGCAGCCACCGCCACCACCCTCCTTTCGCGCAGCGCCCAGCTGCTCGGCGGCGCCGGCGCACGGCTCGCGCCGATCTTCAGCGCGGCCACCGGTGCCGCGGGGCGGTTTGGCGGCCTGCTGGCAGGCGCGGCCAGCCGGGCCGGTGCCCTCTTCAACGTCGTGCGCGGGCTGGCGCTGCTGCCCTTCTCCTGGCCCATCCTGGCGGCGGTAGCTGCCTTCGCCACGGCCGCGGCGCTGGTCTACAAGTATTGGGCCCCGATCCGGGCCTTCTTCGCGGGCCTGGCCAGCGGCATCGCCAGCGCCCTGGGGCCGGTAGCCACCGGTTTTGCCAACAGCTTTACGCGTGCTGTGACGGCGGCGTGGCGCCTGGCTTCCGCCATTGTCTCCGCCGTACAGGCCATCCCCGGTGTCAGCGCTGCCCTCGGGGTGGTTTGGCAGGTCGTGGGGCCGCTGCTGTCCAACCTCTGGGCATGGTTCACGCGGTTGATTGCCCCAGTGGACGACATCGGCGGCGCGGCGCAGAGCATGGGCCAGAAGATCGGCCAGGCCATCGGCACGGTGCTCGGCATGCCATTGCGGCTCGCCACTGCGTTCTACGACGCCGGTGCCCAGGTGATGGCGGGATTCGCCAATGGGATTACCAGCGGGCTGGCGCGGGTGCGGGAGACCGTCACAGGCGCCGCCGGCTCGGTCGTGACCTGGTTCAAGGAGAAGCTGGGGATCCGCTCGCCCAGCCGCGTATTCGCTGAGCTGGGCGGATTCACCATGGCTGGGCTTGAGCAGGGCCTCTCGCGTGGCCAGCGCGGGCCGATGGATGCCATCGCGCGCGTGACGCAGGCGCTCGCCGGGGTCGGCGCCGGCGTGGCAATCGGCACGGCGCCGGCAGCCGCCGCGGTGAAGTTCGATACCCGGCCGCCCCTTGGCGCACCGGCAGCAGGAGCAACCTACCAGGCAGTGGCACCGGCGGCGCCGATCACCATTAACGTCTACGCGGCACCCGGCATGGACGAGCGAGAGGTTGCCCGGCTCGTCGAAGAGAAGATCCGCCAGCTCGACGCCCAGCGTGGCGCGCGCCAACGGTCCAGCCTTACCGACAGGGATTGACACCATGATGATGGCCCTCGGGCAATTCGTGTTCAGCCTGGACACGGCGCCCTACCAGGACTTCCAGCAGCAGATTGCCTGGCGGCACCCGGCCAATAGCCGGACTGGTCGCCGGCCGGCCCGGCAGTTCCTTGGACCGGACGACGAACTGATCACGCTCACCGGCGTGCTGGCCCCGGAGCTGACGGGCGGCGACGACACGATCGAGGATCTGCGCAAGCTCGGCGACAGCGGTGAGGCCCATGTGCTGATTGAGGGCACAGGTCGGTACTACGGGCTCTTCGTGATCGAGAATCTGCAGGTCACGCGTACCTACCTCTTCCAGGACGGCAAGGCCCGGCGTATCGAGTTCACCCTGAAGCTGGTACGGGTGGACGACGAAGCCGAAGCCCTGATTGGCGACGGCGTGGCAGAGGGTGACGCCGAATGACGTTCGCCGCAGTCCGCGCCGAGCCGCGCACCACCACCGGCCGCGAGCCCCGCCCTGTCTACCAACTGGTGCAGAACGGGAACAACATCACGTCGCGCTTCCAGGGCCGACTCATGTCGCTCACCCTGACCGACAATCGCGGCTTCGAGGCCGACCAGCTCGATATCGAGCTGGACGACCATGACGGCATGCTGGACCTGCCCGAGAAGGGCGTGCGGCTGTCCCTGGCACTCGGATGGAGCGACGCCGGCGTGGTCGACAAGGGGATCTTCAAGGTGGACGAGATCGAGCACAGCGGCCCACCCGACCGGCTGACGCTTCGCGCACGCAGCGCCGACCTGGGCACCGACTTGACCACACGGAAGGAGCGCAGCTTCCGCGACAAGACCATCGGCGCCCTGGTGCGCGCAATCGCCAGCCGCAACCAGCTCGCGGCGGTGATCGCCCAGCAGCTGGCCGACCAGTTGATTGGGCACCTTGACCAGACCGGGGAGTCGGATGCCAACCTGCTCACGCGGCTGGCAAAGGACTATGACGCGATTGCCACGGTGAAGCAGGGCAAGCTGCTCTTCATCAAGGCCGGCGAGGCGCTCAGCGCTTCGGGCATCGCCCTGCCCACCGTGCTCATCACGAGGGCCAGTGGCGACACGCACAGTTTCATGGTGGCCGACCGGGACAATTACAACGGGGTCAAGGCGTTCTACCAGGACACGCGGCTCGCCAAGAAGGGAGAGGTGGTGATCGACGCCTCCAACGCCGTTGCGGCGAAGGAAGCGCCCGCGCCCACCAAGGGGCCGAAGAAGAAGGCCAAGCTGAAGCCTACGGTCGCCACGTATCCGAATCCGGACAACGTGAAGGTTCTGCGCCACACTTACGCCACGAAGGCCAATGCCGAGCGCGCCGCGCGCGCCGAGTGGGCCCGCATGCAGCGCGGCGTGGCGAATTTCAGCATCACGCTGGCGCGTGGCCGGCCGGACTTGTTTCCCGAGCTGCCGGCGGTGGTGTCTGGGTGGAAGCCGCAGATCGACAATACCGGCTGGACGATCACCAAGGTCACGCACCTCCTGACGGAGCGGGGCTATACGACCAGCCTGGAGTTGGAGATAAAGCCTGGGGAATTGGAGGAATTGAACACCGGGCCGGATTGAAATTCGCTTCCTCTTCGATTTCGGGGGGACCTGATCCAATGGCCGGGTTCCGTCAGAAGCACTCACTTGGTTTCGGCAGCGGGATGAACCTGTGGGCTTTGTCGCTAGAATTGGCCCTGATCTCGGCGAAATACGGTCAGGACGAAGGACATCCTTGATGCACGGTCGCTGGCCCATCGATAGAAACTCGACGACACACGGCAGATGGACGAAGCAGAGAAAAATGCCCCGCAGGCGCTAAAGGACGAAGTTCTCCGAAAGGTAGGAAGAAATCTCCTTCTGAACCAGCAGATTGAGCATCTGCTGAAATCTATCCTTGGAATCGCCAGGATTGAGGGTACGCTCGCGGACGCTGGCTCCCGACTCGAGGCTCGCCAGGAGGAACTCAGGACCACGTCGATGGGTGGCCTGCTGAAGCGGTTCCGCGATGAGGTTCTGACGAGTCCGTCCGAGGTTCGGGACGAGCAAAATTCACCGAACACAACCCATCCCTGGGTCAGCACGAGGTTCCAGATCGAGATCGCGCCAGAAAACCGAGCGCCCCTGGAAGCAGATCTGGCATTGCTCGCAAGGGAACGTAACGATCTTGCGCATCATTTCCTTCCCCACTGGCAGCCGGAGTCCTTCGAGCGAATGACGGAAACTTCTGTCCGTCTGGACGAGCAACTTGAGAGGATTAAGGCAATGCATGATCGCCTGAAGTCCATACTTGACACCACGCGCGAAGCCGGTCTGTCTTTTGCCACGTTTCTCGGTTCCACCGAGGGTCGGGCGGCATTCGAGCTCATGTGGCTGCAGGGTAGCCGGTTGATTGACTTACTGCTTGAAATTGCAGCCACCCCCCGTCGCGCGGACGGATGGACCGACCTTTCCTATGCAGCTGCCATTGCGCGCGGAAAGGAGCCGGACGCTTTGGCGGATCGTAAGACGCGCTATGGGGAGGAAAGTTTGAAGGCGCTGGTGATCAAATCACAGCTCTTTGAGCTTGCAGAGGAGGCGGTGCCAGGTGGTGTTCGGACCCTGATACGAGTCCGAAGAGAAGAGACCAGTTGAGGCCAGGCCCATTCCCTCTCGCGTTGCATTTCAAGGCGGACCAATTGGCGCAGTTCAGCAAATCCAGCATCGACTGCGCCTTAGCTCACTCGCCTCCAAAGGAGGCGAAAGCTGTTACAGCGTGAAGCGGCGTACACGACGGCCATCCGCCCTCAGCCAAAGCAAGAATTCTTCGGCGCTGCGCGCTCCTTTCTGACGGTTACATGGTATGCATGCCAAGGTAAGATTCTCCGCAGCATTTGTCCCTCCGCACTCCAGAGACACCATGTGATCGATCTCTCCCTCGCCGTTCAGACTAATCCCACAGTAGTAGCAGCGGTCCTTCAACTTGCGCCGAATCTCAGCGATCTGTGCGCTAGTCCACTTTGGCCCTGCATTAGCCCGCTTCGCATTTTGGCGGCGCCATTTTTCGCGGACCGCTTCTGGGTTATCTAAAGCCCATTGTCGGCTCATTTCGCGGCGACATACCCTGCACTGGTTCCTGAAAACCCCATTTGTTCTACCGAAATGCACAGAATCTAGCGGCTTTGACTCTCCGCAAACTATGCATTGACGCTGCGTCTGCTTCATAGCTCCCCCCCGGCTTGTGCTATCAACCAATTTCGCAAACGGAGATACGGTGGTCTGTTCCTTTCCGCACGCTGACCTGGTGTCGAATCGAATGCCGCTGGAAGAGTTACTATGGTTCTTCGATCTGAGCGATAACGTCCGGTCTTGGCGAACGGCAGGACATAAATTCTGGTACGCGGCAGACTGTTGGTGCCTATGTCGCGCGCCAGAGGACGACTTGGCCCGCACTGCCAAGTGTCGGCGACTGGGATTGCAGTACTCTGAGGTGAGTCGACCAGGAAGTGGCCTTTCCCCCAGCCTGATTTGGACCGCTGTGGCTCGGCCGCACGGTTGCTCAACCATTGCGGCCTGCCCCGCTCACCAGGCCGAACGGCCGAGAAAGGGTTGAGATGAGACCTTCGTCCCCAGCCTTTCTGGGGCACCAGCGGCCCGGCCCAGATACCCTTTTCGCGCCGAAGAATGAATCTTCAACACGACCGAGGCTGCTGACGGCAGGCGGATCGTCGCTGGACTTTACCTTGTGGCGATAAACGCACCGCTTGGCATCGGTTCTGCGCGATCCACGCAGCAAATCCGACTCATCCTACTTACCCAGCGACGTGTGCCCGGTACCGTGCAAATTTCTCCTGCGGTTGAGGTACGACGGTGGCTGGTGGGGATAGAAATAGCAAGATCAAACAATGCATCGGGCGCGGTGACGGGAACATCCAGATCGGCACCCTGGTCGTTCATCGCGCTTCGCCCGTCTCGCCCGCTTCGACGGTATCTCAGACGCCAGACGACAAGAACCCCATGTCGCTTGAAGAGCGTAGAGATTTAACGAGTATCGCCCTCGAAATCGAGATGGCCGAGGATGACCTGGTCGGCGCAGCCACCATCTGGCAGTCGCTGACGCGACACCTCAACGGCAGGGGCCTGAGCGATGTGCGGGAGGAAGAAGCGCTGACACACGCTCAGTACTGGAGCGCCCGCTCCTACCTCGTCAGCTGGCTGGCGTGCCGCCGTGGCGAGAACCTGCCGCGCTGCGCCATGGTGCGGCAAATTCTTCGTATGTGGGAAATCTGTCCAGGGCTGAAGCCATCGACCCAGGACCTTTGCCGCTCTCGATTCAAGACCAACGATTTGCAGGCGCTGACTGAGGTGCAGCTGCGCGCTGCGTTGTGGACGACGCTCGCGGACTGGCAAGCGTACTGGGTGGGGCGGCATCAAGGCTGACGGCTTGACACAGGCTATCGTGTCAAAGACAAAGGGCTCCTCAATCTGAGGGGCCCTGTCCTGTCGGTTGGCGCAGCCGGGGCGCTGGCGCGCCGACATCGCATGCCCATCCCCTCTATGATGATTGAACGCGGCAGTCTTTGAGCATTGGTGTGCCCGCCACTTCGCTATTGCCAATGCACTCAAGCTTGACCTGCTGACCTTTCTTGAGCGTTGCCGCAGCGGCTTCCTGACCTTTGGCAAGGTGGGCCTGCGGTCTGCTGAATTCGAACTCGTTCCCCGCTGTCAGCACCAGGTACGGCTCTTCGCCCATACCCGCCTCGATGCTGCTGATGCGAGCATTGAGGATCAGTTGCTTACCTTTGTACTTCTGGTTGGCGGCAATCTCGTTTTCCTTGTAAGCCTTCAGCAACTCATTGGCCGTAACCTGTACTGGCGGCTCGGTCGGCGTCGTAGTCCCGCTCGCTGCAGCAGGGTCTGCCGTGCTGGTCTTCTGCTCACCGCTGAAAATCGCCACGAGCACAATCATCACAACCGCTGCGATACCTATCCACTTGAATATCTTCTTCATGCTTTGACCTATATCTATGCCCTGGAGACAGGGCCAGTGACGGAAGCCAGCCGACTCTCAAACCTGTCAGACGAATCTAACGTGGGTATTCGGGAATCGCATGGCACTCCGAACCTAGAACAGGAAGCATGCAAAAATAATCAGCCAATTCCGAATCTGGATGAAATTTTTTCCAGATCAGATATCCCGGATATCTCGTTCGCGCGGCACAGAGAAAATGGGCCCGCATTTGCAGTCCCGCATTTGCAGACCCTTTTTTCTCTATGCTGGGTCTAAGTCCGCTTCTTCTTGCTCATGTCGACGGTGAGTGGACTACGCACATCGCCATGAACCACTTCGCTGCCGCTGATTTGGACGTTGTGCGATCCGCCGGCGATGACCTGCACGCGCTTGTGGACTCCCTTCACAAAGGGCTCGGGCGTTGCCGTTGCTTTCGCTTCTTCTCTTGCTGCCGTGGTATCGCACAGGGTAAGGAAGAGCTTCTCGAACTTTTCGACGGACAAGTCGCCGCCCAGGGCTTGAGCGGCCTTGTAGGCCTGGCCGGCCGCAACGCGAGCGGCGTCCAGAGTGATTGCGTTATCCGGAAGCCGTTTGCCCGTCAGGACGTAGAGCACATCGACGCCGGATCTGGCGATCGCTGCCAAGTACACCGGATCAGGGGAACGGTCCCCTCTCTCGTACCGGCTTTGCACGTTCTTCGCGACACCTAGCGCCTCGCCGAATGCGGCCTGAGTCAGACCGAGACGCAATCTTTCGGCCTTCAGACGCTCGCCTACAGTCTCCATTTCGGTTGACTCTTATCAAAGAAGTCTCCAAATTGGAGACTATCATCATCAGCACACACTAACGAAACTCAATCATATCGTATGCCTACCAAGCCTCCTGCCCTGCGCGCGCCGCGCCAGCCGGACACGGTGCCCGTGGCCATCCGACTCACGCCCACGGAGCTGGCCAAGACCGATCGCTACGGCGCTGCGGAATTCCGCTCCCGCGCGGCATTCACTCGTTTGATGTTCCTCCGCGGCATGGCGGCATACGAGCGTGACATCGGACTTGGCCCTGATAGTGCTCAGCATATGGATGCCTACTCGCATCCGCATGCAGATGCCGTTGCGGAGTGATGCGATGCGAAAGCCCGTGCGCATTGAACAGACATTGCGTGAAGCGCTCACCGGCCCCGGTCGCATGGATGTGCAACGTGCCATCGGTTGGGACGATTCCAACGTCAGCCGCTTCCTGAGTGGCAATCAGGGGGTGGTGATCGACAAGCTGGATGGTCTGGTGTCGGCTGTTGGCTATGTCCTGATCACGCGCAAGTACCTCGACGCCGTCGCCACACTCGGCGAAGTCGGCATGCACTGCGAATGCGCCCGTGAGGGCTTGGGCGAGTGCGGGAGATTCTGCAAATGAAGATGACCTGTCCACATTGCGAGGCTCGGCTCCACATTCGCAGCAGCCGAGCCGTGTCGTTGCTTTCACGCGAACTGTACGTGCAATGCCCAAACGTGGACTGTGCGTATACGTGCAAGATGCTGCTCTCCCCGGTCCACACCATCGCGCCCAGCATGAAGCCGAACCCGAAGGCCTACCTGCCTCTAGGAAAGCCTCGCCCAGGGCCACGCGACGAGCGCCAACTGGACTTGCTGCCGACCTAGCGGCCTAACTCCCCTTTTGCGTTTGACCGCCCTGCTCATGCCCCTTTCGGGCGTGAGGGACACCTGTTGCCTACTGCTATGCCAAATCTCTCTGAAACCGCCGTCCTCACCTTCGAAAACATCGAGTTTGATGTAGTGGATATTCACAACGTACCTTGGCTAAGGGGCTTGCAGGTTGCAAATGCCCTTGGTTACAGGAATCCGGCTGCGGATATCCAGAATCTCTTCAGCCGCAACGCCGACGAGTTCACCGCCGAGATGACCCAGCTCGTCGAGCTGGACACCGCCGGCGGCCGCCAGCAGGTTCGCATCTTCAGCCCCCGCGGCTGCTACCTCCTCGGCATGCTGGCCCGCACCGAACGCGCCAAGGCCTTCCGCTGCTGGGCTCTCGACGTTCTCGAAGGCCGGCAGCCGCCGCGCAAGGTGGCCACGCTGACCGTACCGCAACACCTGGCCGCCCTGCGCTACCGGGGCACGCTGGTCATGGAACTCGCGGCCATCCGCTCGCCCGGTGTGGCCGCAGAGCTGTACGCCAACCTGCGGCATGTGTCCCGCCTGCTCGGCATGCCCCTGAAAGACCTGGACTCGCTCGCACCGGGCCTCCAGCAACAACGCCTAGACGGCGTGGCCTGATCCCGTCTGGAGCCGATGCGCATGAACCCATCCCTGCACAGCGAAGTCACCAGCCGCCTGCTGCGCGACTACGCCTTCAAGCAGAAGCGCGGCGGCGAAAAGCTGGAGGACGGCAAGTGCCCGTCCTGCGGCAAGAAGACGCTGTGGGCTTTTGGCGATGCACCGTGGGTCGTGCGCTGCAACCGCCTGAACCACTGCGGGGCCGAGCTCCACATCAAGGACCTGTACCCGGATCTGTTCGAGAGCTGGAGCGACCGCCACCAGTCAACGCCCGAAAGCCCGAAAGCCGCCGCTGACGCCTACATGCGCGACGGCCGTGGCTTCGACCTGGACAAGGTGCGTGGCTGGTACACCCAGGAGAGCTTCTATAGCCACGATCTGAAGATCGGCAGCGCCACCGTGCGGTTCGCGCTGGGCGCCGGCATCTATTGGGAGCGGATCATCGACCAGCCGCACCGCTTCGGCGCGCGCAAGGGGACATTCCATGGCAGCTACGGCGGCATGTGGTGGCAGCCGCCGGTGCTGGAAACATCCGGCGCAGCCGAGCTGTGGATCGTGGAGGGCATCTTCGACGCGATCGCGCTCGGGCACCACGGCGTGCCGGCGGTGGCGGCGCTGTCCTGCAACAACTACCCGGGCACAGCACTGGCCGCGCTGGCCGAGCAGTGTGCCGCCGCTGGCCGCGCACGCCCGAAGCTGGTGTGGGCCCTGGATGCGGACCATGCTGGGACGCGGTACGCCAGGCAGTGGCTCAAGCGCAGCCGCGACGCCGGCTGGGAAGCTTCTATCGCGCTACCCAAACAGGTCGGCGCGAAGAAGCGCGACTGGAACGATCTGCACCAGCTCGGCAAGCTATCCGCGCAGGACCTGGAAGAGTACCGCTACCTGGGCGACCTGCTGGCCGCCCCCAGCGCGGCCGAGAAGGCGCGGCTCATCTACGGTCGCACCGGCATGAGCCAATTCGCTTTCGACTTCGACAGCAAGCTGTACTGGTTCAAGGTCGATCTGGAAGCGCTGAACCGTGAGATGGACGCCGTGCGCAGCGCGCACGCCGACATGAGCGAGGCGGAACTGCGCGACGAGGCCATGCTCAAGGCCGGCGTGGTCACCAACATCGCCACATGCCTGCCGACCGTTCTCTACTACCAGGCAAACGCCGTGACCGACGAAGCCTGGTACTACTTCCGCGTCGCGTTCCCCCACGACTCGCAACCGGTGAAGAACACCTTCACCAGCTCCCAGGTCGCGTCCGCCACCGAGTTCAAGAAGCGGCTGCTGGCCGTGGCACCGGGCGCCTTCTACACCGGTTCCAACGGGCAGCTGGACAGCTATCTGAAGGAGCAGATGCACCGCATCAAGAGCGTGCAGACCATCGACTTCGTGGGGTACACCAAGGAGCACGGCTGCTATGTCTACGCGGACGTAGCAGTCAAGGGCGGCAAGCTCCACGCGCTCAACGACGAGGACTTCTTCGACGTGGGGCGCCTGTCCATCAAGACCATCGGCGGCTCGGCTGGGCTCTCGCTGAACACAGACCTTAAGGCATTCCGCCACGACTGGCTAGAGCTGCTGTGGCGTGCCTTCGGCGCCAAGGCCATCGTGGCCCTCGCCTTCTGGCTGGGCAGCCTGTTCGCCGAGCAGATCCGGGAGGGCGAAGGGGTCAAGCAGAAGAGCTTCCCGTTCCTCGAGGTCGTGGGGGAACCCGGCGCCGGCAAATCGACGCTGATCGAATTCCTGTGGAAGCTGTGCGGGCGGCGAGACTACGAGGGCTTCGACCCGTCCAAGTCCTCGCTGGCGGCACGGGCGCGCAACTTCGCCCAGGTGTCCAATCTGCCGGTGGTGCTGATCGAAGGCGACCGGGGCGAGGATGGCGCCAAGGTCAAGGGCTTCGACTGGAACGAGCTGAAAACCGCCTACAACGGCCGCAGCACGCGGGCGCGCGGCGTCAAGAACGCCGGCAACGAGACTTACGAGCCGCCCTTCCGGGGCACGGTCGTCATCAGCCAGAACGCCGAGGTCAACGCCAGCGAGGCGGTGCTGCAGCGGATCGTCCACCTGTACTTCGACCGCGCCGGCCAGAGCCCCGACACGTTCGCCGCCGCGCGAGAGCTGGAGCAGATGCCGGTGGAAGACGTCTCCGGCTTCCTGCTGACCGCGATCCTCAAGGAGCGCGAGATCCTGGCCTCCTACGTGGAGCGCATGCCTGTGTACCAGGACCACCTGGTGAAGCACCCCGAGGTCAAGCATCAGCGCCTGGTGAAGAACCACGCCCAGGTGATGGCGCTCGTGGACTGCCTCGGCCACGTGGTGCCGCTGCCCAAGGAATACCGCGACGCCGCCATCAGGCAACTGGTGACCATGGCCGCCGAGCGCCAGCAGGCCATCGGCGCGGACCACCCGCTGGTGCAGGAATTCTGGGAGCTGTACGACCACATCGAATCGGCGGAGGAAGACCACGCCGTGCTGAACCACGCCCGGGGGGATGGCGGAATTATCGCCATCAGCCTGCGGCACTTCGAACAGGTGGCAAACGACCGCCGCCTCAACCTCCCTCCGCTGACGGATCTGAAGCGCGTGCTGCGTACCTCGCGGCATCGCAAGTTCGTGGAGCTGAGGGTTGTCAACAGCGCGATCAACGCGCGTCACAACGCCGAGTATTCCCACGCGCCAAGGCGCCCCACCACGGTCAAGTGCTGGGTCTTCGAGGATCGCTCGGGCAACAAAGGAGCGTGAGCATGAATTCCATCAAAACCTCACTATGCGCCGCGGCCAGGATCGCCGTGAAGCCAGTTCAGTTCCAGTTGGCCACCCACGACGACAGGCCCTATTGGTTCGCCACCCAGACGCTGGAAGTCACGCTGCACGATGGCAACGAATGCTCTGTCGTGATTCATCTCGAAGAAGGCTGCTGTGCGTTGCTGGCCGGAGAGCCGGTCGTCATGCCCACGGTCCCCGAATCCGCAGGAGAGCCGGCATGAGCGCGTTCCTGGTCTACATCGTTTCGCACAGCGGGGTGCGCATGCAGTTCACCGCCATCGCCCGCAGCCGCTTGGATGCCCAGCTGGGCGCCCTGGACCACCTGACCGAGCCCCCCCGCTTCTGCTGTGCGCGCGCTATTGGGAGGGCCGCCTGATGCTCGCACTGCTCAACCTCTGGATGATCGCCACCGCGGCCGGCGCCATCTACCTGCTCAACTCTGGCGCCGCGCACGCCCGCTGGGGCTCCCTGGTGGGGCTGCTCGGCCAGCCGGCCTGGTTATACCTGACCGCTGCGACAGGTGAGCCGGGCATGTTCTGGGTGAGCCTGTTCTTCACCGTGTGCTACGGCCGCGGCGTGTGGGACGGGTTCATTCGTCGAGGAGGCCGCCATGGCTAAGCCCACCCTCACTGACGCCGACCTGCGCCGCGCCCATCGCGCCATGCGGATTGCCACCCCTTTCGATGCCATGTCCGACCTACTGCGCAGCGCCTTGGCAGCCGCGGCCCGGGCCATGGCCAGCCGCGAGCAGCAGCGCGCGGCGAGCCGTCCCGCCGGCGGCACCCCCGACCTGAAGCGCCGCGCTGCCGGCGACTCCGATGACTGATCGTAGCCACAAGGTTTCGCCATGGAACATCAAGTGACCTTCCACATCGACACGCGGCAGCTGCCGCACTTCACCGACAGCCACATCGCTTCGCTCTGGCACATCGCCCAGGCGAACCCTGCGGCGTTCGAAGATGCCAAGGCTTGCGAACTGGCCGAGGCCATCGGCCGCGAGATCATCCGGCGCTGGCTGCGCTCGGCAGGGGCGCCGCTGTGGGACCGGCAAGGCGTCCATCACTACTTTGGCGTGAAAGACCATTGCCGGTGGGACGGTGAAAAGTGGGCCCCCAAGGGTCCGCTCGTCGCGGCTGATATCGACGCATGCAATACGCCGGAGGTGGAGTAATGCCCGCCAGCAAGCACCGCAAGAGCCGGCGCGCCTATCGTCCGCGCGAGGCCTGCCTGCCGGTCATGTACCGCTTCAGCAGCAATGCCGAGGTCGACCTGCAGTTGATCCCACACATCGAGCTGAGCAAGATCCTTGACGGCACCGCCACCGAGTCCGCCTGGCACACGCTGGCTTTCCGCATCAACGTGGGACAGGTGGCGGCGACGCTCTACTTCCCGGACAACCAGGCGCTTTGCGACGCCATGGATGCGGCGGTCGTTGCCGTCGCGGACGTCGGCAAGCGCTTCCGCGAGCGTGGCCGGCTCGGCGTGACTGGCGACGAGTTCCGCGCCATCGGCCAGGGGCTCAACCTCACCGACGATATGCAGCGTACCTGCACCCGCCGCCAGCTGCTGGTGGCCACGCTGCAGGTCAACAACAAGGCCACAACCGCCGGCCCGGTGGCTGCCGGCGAGATCCTCCATTCGGAGCTGACAGTATGACCACGACATCCCAACAGGAGCCGGCAGTTCCCTACGTTCAGCGTGTGGCGCAGATCATCTGCACCGGCCTGTATCCGGAGGCGCACGCTGCCGGCAAGACGCTGACCGATTTTCCGAAGGCGACCCGCGAAAACTTGCTGACCATTGCCGAGGCCATCCTGGTGGAGACGACCGTCGAAGCCCTGGCGGCACAACGGTACGCCTGGTGGGTGACCGGACGGGACGAACTGGACGGCCTGGCGCCAGCGCAGCTCATCATTGGCGGTGCGCTCGACACGAGCGAAGGTACGCCGCTGGCGGTCGATGCCCACCAGCGCAGGCACTTCCTGAGGCCGTGGCGCGAGAGGCTCGCCATGCTGCTGCAGTTGCTGGTGCTGCCGCAGCATGAGGTTAGCGCCTTGGCCGCCTTCGCGTCGTCGCATTCGTGGAGCAGCGCCGAGCTTGGAACGGCCATGGGCTTGACCCGAGACATTGAGGGGCTGAAATGAGAGCAATTCGCATCAAAGACGTGATCCAAAAGGTCAGCCTGAGCCAGTCGACCATCTACGCGATGATCGCCAAGGGACGCTTCCCGAAACCCTTTGAGCTGACTCCGGGACGCGTAGCGTGGATTGAAGATGACATCGACGCATGGCTGGCGGAGAAAGCTGGCCGAGCTCCAGCGGCGGCCGCTCCCCTGCGGATCGCCGGCGCAGCGCTGGCGCAACTGGGGTGAAAACTGGGGTCAGGGTTGGCTGACGATGTGAGACCCAAACCAGATAAGGGCTGGCGGGACGTGTTTGGCCCCCACCGCTTCCGCCAGACAGCAAAACGGCCCGCACCAGGCAACCGGTGCGGGCCGTTCTTATTCGGAAGTGGATTCCGGACACTGCGTCAGCAGCCGGTAGGCTTCGGCCTCTGAAATCTTCAGCCGGTACTTCTGCGCCAGCACGCGCGCAAATGCGTAGGCCGAGTCCGGGTGACAGTGCCGCAACTGCTCGCGGTACGCCTCGACTTCATAGCGCAGCCGCCAGCGCCGGCTGGCGAGATACAGCACGCCCATCAGCCCCCAGCTGCGCCAGAACTGGCGCACGTGGACCTTCTCGTGCTCGATCAGCGCGTCGCTGGCGCCGGGCCGCAGCAGGATCAGCGGGCCGGGCGTGAAGCCGTCAAACCCGCGCGGGATCAGCCAGCGGGTTTCGACGACCAGGCAAAGCGGGGAACGGCAGTAGCGGAGCATGCCTCAAGCATAGCCCGGATGCCCGCGCTCTGCCCTGCTCTCAGGCTGCCGCGCGCAGCGGCGCCGGCGCGGCAGCCGTGGGCATCGCCAGCGCCGCCTGGCCGCGCGAGCGACCCGAGCTAAGGTAGCCCGCGATGGATTCCTGCGTCACTTCGCCCAGGTAGTCGCCGTCCGCGCCCATCACCGGCAACCAGCTGGTGTTGTGCTGGTACATGCGCGACAGCACGATGCGCAGGTGCTCGTCGAACGCCGCGGTGACCGCGAACGGGCGCATCGCTTCGCTGCACATGCCCTTGCCCGAGCGCGCGTCGCGGCGCGTGACATAGCCCAGCGCGCGTTGCGCGTCGTCAACCACCGGCAGGTGGCGCACGTCGGCATCGTCCATCACGCCCAGCGCCTCGGCCAGCGGCATGTCGGGGCGGCAGCTCGGCGGCATGGTGGCGGCGTCGCCGGCGCGCACCAGCAGCAGGCGCTTGAGGGTGTTGTCATGGCCAACGAAGGCCTGCACAAACTCATCGGCCGGATGCGCCAGCAGCGCGTCGGGGTGATCGAACTGCACCAGCTTGCCGCGGCGGAACACCGCCACCTTGTCGGCCAGCTTGATGGCTTCGTCGATATCGTGCGAGACCATGATCACGGTCTTGCCGAGCTGGCGCTGCATCTGCAGGAATTCGTTCTGGATGCTCTCGCGGTTGATCGGGTCGACCGCGCCGAAGGGCTCGTCCATCAGCAGCACCGGCGCATCGGCCGCCAGCGCGCGGATCACGCCGATGCGCTGCTGCTGTCCGCCCGACAGCTCGCGCGGATAGCGGCTAAGCATCAGGTTGGGATCGAGCTGCACCATCGCCATCAGTTCGCGCGCGCGTTCCCGGCATTGCTTCTTGTCCCAGCCGAGCAGGCGCGGCACCACCATGATGTTCTCTTCGATGGTCATGTTGGGGAACAGGCCGATCTGCTGGATCACGTAGCCGATCTTGCGGCGCAGGGTCACGCCATCGATGCCGCGCGTGTCCTCGCCCTCGATGCGCACCGTGCCGGAGGTGGGCTCGATCAGCCGGTTGATCATCTTCAGCGTGGTGGTCTTGCCGCAGCCCGACGGGCCCAGGAAGACGCAGATCTCGCCGCTCGGCACCTTGAGCGACACGGAATCCACCGCGCGCACTTCAGCGCCGTTCTTTTGCGGGAAGGACTTGGTGAGTTGGTCGAGTTCGATCATAGACGGATCCCCTTCGGCGTCAGCGCCCGCTGCAACCACTGCAGGAAAGCGTCCGCCACGATGGCGAGCAGGCTGACCAGGACCGCGCCCACGGCCAGCTTGCTCATGTTGCTCTGGCTGATCGCTTGCAGGATCAGCACCCCAAGGCCACCCGCGCCGATGATGGCGGCAATGGTGGCAACCCCGATATTCATCACCACGGCGGTACGCACGCCGCCAAGGATCACCGGCACCGCCAGCGGCAGGTCGACCAGCCGCATGCGTTGCCAGGTGGTCATGCCGATGCCGCGCCCCGCTTCCTGAATGCCGGGGTCGACATTGGCCAGCGCGGTGTAGGTGTTGCGCATGATCGGCAGCAGCGAATACAGGAATACCGCCGTCACCGCCGGCACGTACCCCAGCGCATGGCCGAAGCGCGCGAAGATCGGGATCATCAGGCCGAACAGCGCGATCGACGGCAGCGTCAGCACGATCGTCGCCAGCGCCAGCAGCGGTGTCGCCAGCGCGCGGAAGCGCGTGATCACGATGCCCAGCGGCACCCCGATCAGGATCGCCAGCCCCACCGCCGAGCCGACCAGCGCGAGATGCTCGCCGGTCATCTTCAGCAGCGTGGGCCAGCTGTGCTGCAGGTATGAGATCAAGTCCATGCGGCCCTCCTCAGATCAGTCCGTGGCTGCGCAGGAAATCCTCCGCCACCTTGTCCACCGGCTGCTGGCCGATGTCCACCTTGTAGTTCATGTCGGTCATGCTCTGGTTGTCGAGCTTGGCCGCGAGCGCATTGAGCAGGCCCGCCAGCTCCGGATGCTTGTCGAGCACCGGCTTGCGCACCACCGGCACCGCGTTGTACGGCGGGAAGAAATGCAGGTCGTCTTCCAGCAGCACGAGGTCGAAGCCCTTGACGCGGCCGTCGGTGGCGTAGACCAGCCCCAGTTCCACCTGGTTGTTCTTCAGCGCGGTGTAGACCAGGCCCGGGTCGAGCTGGATCACGTCGCGGCGCGAGAACGGCAGCTTGTACAGCGCCTTGAGCGGCTCCAGGCCATCCGGGCGCGCGGCGAATTCCATGTCGACCGCGAACGGGTGGCTGGCGTCGGGGCCGGCCTTGCGCATCTGCTCGGCAAACGCCGACAGCGTGGTCACGCCGCTGGCCGCTGCCCGCTCCTTCGGCATGGCCAGCGCGTAGGTGTTGTTGATGCCCGAGGCTTCCAGCCACACCAGCCCGCGCGCGCCGTCCATCTGCTTGACGCGCTCATAGCTTTCCTTGGCACCAAGTTTCTCCTGGACCTTGTTGAACACGATCAGCGCGGTGCCGGTGTAGTCCCAGACCACGTCGAGCTGGTTGCTCTCCATGGCCTGGCGCATCAGCGTGCTGCCCAGCCCGGCGGTCAGCTCGGTGTTGAAGCCCTTGGCGCGCAGGTACTTCGACGTCATCGACGACAGCAGCAACTGCTCGGTAAAGTTCTTGCCGCCCACGCGGATCGGTGCTGCGGCGGCATCGGCGGCGTGCGCGCCGGGCGCCGTGGCCAGCGCCAGCCCTGCCGCGAACGCGGTGACGACTGCCACCAGCATCGCGGCACGCCGCGCACGGCGGCGGATGAATTGCATTGGGTCTTTCATGTCGGCCCCCTTTGTAAGCGCGTCAGCGTGCCAGCCCGCGGCGGCGCAGGTACATCTGGCCGGCAGCGGCGAACAGCGCGTCCAGTGCCAGTGCCAGCAGCGCGGTAGCGGCCGCGCCCAGCAGCAGCAGCGACTGGTTGTTCAGGTAGATGCCCGGGAAGATCAGTTCACCCAGGCTGTTGGCGCCGATCAGGAACGACAGCGGCACTGTGCCGACGTTGATCACCAGCGCGATGCGGATGCCAGCCAGCATCACCGGCAGCGCGTTCGGCAGTTCCACGCGCACCAGCCGCTGCACCGGCGTCATGCCGATGCCGCGCGCCGCCTCCAGCAGCGTGGGCGAGACATTGCGCAGCCCCTCGTAGGTGTTGCGCACGATCGGCAGCAGCGATGCCAGCCACAGCGCCAGGATCGCTGGTCGCTCACCAATGCCTAGCACTGCCAGCGCGAGTGCCAGCACCGCCAGCGACGGCACTGTATTGCCGACGTTAAAGACCTGCATGAGCCGGTCGGCCCAGCGGCGCATGCACGGGCGGCTCAGCGCGATGCCGGCCGGGATGCCGGTGGCCAGCGCCAGCGCCATCGAGATCGCGACCAGGCGCAGGTGGTCGGCGACGTCGTAAATCAGGCGTTCCTGATACTTCTGAATCACATCGACGCCGATCCACGCGACCAATGCAGCGATCGCGGCAAGCGTCAGACCTGCCCAGGCGAAAGACCGGGCCGATTGCTTTGACATACTCTCCCCTCCTCCGGGCCGAAAAGAGCGCAAGACGCCACTTCCCGATCGCGGAAAACAATATGGGCTGGTGGTTGCGGAGATGGAGGCGCCACCGGCCCGGTTCAGATTGCATTGCCGCCATGACCGGCACGATTGCCGGCGGACGGTCTGTGGGTTCTTCCGCGTTGGCGGGGAGCCCGATTGACGGGAAGCCGGCCATGCGTCCGGGCAGTCCCTGAAGCGGCGCAACCGGCGACGCGTAAGGCGTGGCGACCAGTTGGCCAGTGGCAGCGCAGGTATTGAGGTTTTTCGGCGCGCCGCCGATCCATCGGCCGTTGACTGGCAAGGGCTGGCGCGGATTCGGCCACCTTGCAATTCACATCAACGGATGACAAAGAGAGCGCTATTATAGCGATCTTCATCGATCTTGTCATCTTTCCGCTTTCCAGCTCCAATTCTGCGGCAATTTTATGCTTCTGCCAGGCGTTCGCGGCACCGGCCTCCGGGGCTTGCGCGGCCTGTTGCGCCGTTCCAAATTCGATAGCAGCGGCCCCATCCCGACCCATGGATGGAACAATCTGTTGCCTTCCCGCCCTCTACTCTTTCCCAGCCAAACCACTAAATTGACGGGGTAGCTGAAACGACGGGACCGCGCAGCACGATCGCAGCGCCTCCCGCCCACAGGAGAAAGACATGGATACCCGCAACCCCTTCACCACCGTTGCCGCCACCGCCGCGGAAAGCGTGCAACGTTCGCGCACCGTGGACCGCGTCGTGCGGGGCATCGCCACGTCCGACGGCGCCGGCGTCAAGCTGACCCGCGTGCTGACGCAGAACCTGCAGCGCCGGCTGGACCCGTTCCTGATGCTCGATGCCTTCGGTACCGACAGCAAGGACGACTACGTCGGCGGCTTCCCCGATCACCCGCACCGCGGCTTCGAGACCATCACCTATATGCTGGCCGGCCGCATGCGCCATCGCGACAGCGCCGGCAACGAAGGCCTGCTGCAGAACGGCGGCGCCCAGTGGATGGTGGCCGGCGCCGGCGTGGTGCACTCGGAAATGCCCGAGCAGGAAGACGGCCGCATGGAAGGCTTCCAGCTGTGGCTGAACCTGCCGGCCGCGGACAAGATGACCGCGCCGTGGTACCGCGACATGCCGTCGGCCGAGATTCCGACGGTGGCACTGGGGAGCGACGGAAGCGGCGGCACGGTCCGCGTGCTGGCCGGTGCCAGCCACGGCGTGGCCGGCGCGGTGACGCGCCCGGTGACCGAGCCGCTCTACCTCGACGTGCACCTGCCGGCCGGACAGACGTTCACGCAGGCGCTGCCGGCCGGGCATAACGCCTTTGTCTATGTGTACCAGGGCGAGGTATCGATCGGCGACGGCGACGACCGGGCAGTGGTCGAGGCCCAGCGCATGGGCGTGCTGGACAATGCCAGCACCGCCGACGGCGTGGTGGTGCGGGCCGACGCCGACGCGCGCTTCCTGCTGATCGCCGGCAAGCCGCTGAACGAGCCGATTGCGCAGTACGGCCCGTTCGTGATGAACACGCAGGAGCAGATCTACCAGACGCTGGCGGATTTCCGGGAAGGGCGGTTCGCTACGATCGCGGCGGGTTCGCAGGCGTGATCGGCCCGCCGGTTTACTCCCCTCTCCCGCGCGCGGGAGAGGGGTTGGGGGAGAGGGCCGGCGCTGGCAATGGCAACGGCTTTCACTACGTCGAGACTCCGGCCCTCTCCCCCGCCCCTCTCCCATAAATGGGAGAGGGGAGAAAACCCTCGCAGTTCCGGCGTCGTCGGCAACCACAAGACCGCCGCCTCCTCCAGGAGGCGGCGGCTTTTTTTCGTGCCGTCGCCGGCATGCGACTTGCAACCTGCCTGCAACCGTTGCGGGGACTGGACACACGCCCGTTCCAGGCCTTCCAGACCCCGCGCACTTATATAATTCATCACCAATATCCAGCATCACCAGTTCATGATGAATGCTGCAATGCGTCGCGGCGATCCTGCGCCACGCACTGCCGCGCTTTGACTCATCCCGACGTTGCTGCCCTCACAACAACCCGAGCCGCCTCAGTGACATCACAAACCCCTCCCAGGCTGGCGCTTGCCCATATCAGCAAGCGCTATCCGGGCGTCGTTGCCAACGACGACGTCAGCCTTACTGTCGCTCCCGGCGAAATCCACGCCGTCCTGGGCGAGAACGGCGCCGGCAAATCCACCCTGATGAAGATCATCTTCGGCGCCGTCCGGCCCGATGCGGGCGAGATGCACTTCAACGGTGCGCCGGTCACGATCAACAGCCCGCACGATGCCCGCAACCTGGGCATCGCCATGGTGTTCCAGCATTTCTCCCTGTTCGACACGCTGACCGTGACCGAGAACATCGCGCTCGGCCTGCCGGCCAGCCAGCAGGGCAACCAAGGCAACATCAGGCAGCTGGCCGAGCGCATCCGTGCTACCGCCGAACGCTACGGCCTGCCGCTGGAACCGAACCGCCACGTGCACACGCTGTCGGTCGGCGAGCGCCAGCGCGTGGAGATTGTGCGCGCACTGCTGGCCAACCCGCAGTTGCTGATCCTGGACGAGCCCACCTCGGTGCTCACGCCGCAGGCCGTGGAAACGCTCTTCGTCACGCTGCGCCAACTGGCCGATGAAGGCACCAGCATCCTCTACATCAGCCACAAGCTCGACGAGATCCGCGCGCTGTGCCATCACGCCACCGTGATGCGGATGGGCAAGGTCACCGGCGTGTGCGATCCGCGCCGGGAAACCGCGGCGTCATTGTCGCGGCTGATGATCGGCGGCGAGCCCCCGCGCGAGGCACGCGTCGCCGCCGAACGCGGCCCGGTGCGGCTGAGCGTGCAGGGACTGTCGCTGCCGCGCTCGCATGCCTTTGCCACCGAACTCGACCGGATCTCGCTCGACGTGCATGCGGGCGAGATCGTCGGCATCGCCGGCGTGTCCGGCAATGGCCAGCAGGAATTGCTCGCCGCGCTGTCTGGAGAAGACACACGCGCGTCGAATGTCTCGGTACAGCTTGGCGGCAAGCCTGTCGGCAGGCTCGATGCGCGCCAGCGCCGACGCGCAGGGCTGGCCTTCGTGCCGGAAGAACGCCTGGGCCGTGGCGCCGTGCCGGGCATGAGCCTCGGCACCAATATCCTGTTGTCGCACCAGACGCCGCCGTACGTGCGGCAGGGCATGATCTCGCCGCGCGCGGCGACCAAGCTCGCGGCGGCAGTGATCAACCGCTTCCGCGTCAAGGCCAGCGGACCCGATGCGCTGGCGCGCAGCCTGTCCGGCGGCAACCTGCAGAAATTCATTGTCGGCCGCGAGATCGAAAGCGGCCCGAAGGTACTGATCGTGGCGCAACCGACCTGGGGCGTGGACGTGGGCGCCGCGGCGCAGATCCATAACGAAATCCTGGCGCTGAAAGCCACCGGCTGCGCCATCCTGGTGGTGTCGGAAGAGCTCGACGAGCTGTTTGCGATCTGCGACCGGCTGCACGTGATCGCCAAGGGCCACCTGTCGCCGTCGGTGCCAACCGAGATTGCCACGCGCGAGCAGGTCGGCCTGTGGATGAGCGGCTTGTGGGAAGGCGGTCCCGCCCAGGCACGCACTGCGGAGGTGGCAAGCCATGGCTGATGTGCGACGCCTCTTCCCCCGCTCCCCGCTCACGCTGGCACCGCGCGGGCTGCCGTCGCGCACTATGGCTTATGCCTCGCCGGTGGTCGCGCTGGCACTGACGCTGCTGTTCGGCGCGCTGCTGTTCCTGGTGCTCGGCAAAGACCCGGTGGCCGCGCTCAAGGTGTTCCTGGCCGATCCGCTGCGCGACAAGCGCGCCATCGGCGAAGTGCTGCTCAAGACCGTGCCGCTGGTGCTGTGCGCGCTGGGGCTGTCGGTGTGCTACCGGGCCAATGTGTGGAACATCGGCGCCGACGGCCAACTGATCGCCGGCGGCATCTGCGCGGGTGCCGCGGTGCTGTATTTCGACGTGCCGGGGCAGACCATGAACGGCACCGTGGTGCTGGTGCTCGCCTCGCTCGCCGGCATCATCGGCGGCATGGCGTGGGCTTCGCTCACGGCGCTGCTGAAGGACAGGTTCAACGCCAACGAGATCCTGGTCTCGCTGATGCTCACCTATATCGCGCAGCAGTTGCTGCTGTGGGTGGTCAACGGGCCGCTGAAGGATCCTGACGGCATGAACTTCCCACAGTCCAAGGTGTTCTCGTCCGAGTTCCTGCTGCCCAACCTGATGTCGGGCTCGCGCCTGCATGCCGGCTTTGCGGTGATGCTGGTGCTGGTGGCGGTGATGACGGTGTTCGTGTTCCGCAGCTTCGCCGGCTATCGCCTGCAGGTCGGCGGCACCGCGCCGGCGGCGGCGCGCTACGCGGGCTTTTCGGCGCGCAGCGCGTTGTGGAGCGCGCTGCTGATCTCGGGTGCGACCGCGGGGCTGGCAGGCGCGTTCGAAGTGGTCGGCCCGATCGGCCAGCTGCTGCCGTCGATCTCGCCGGGCTACGGCTTCACCGCGATCATCGTCGCGTTTATCGGCCGGCTGCACCCGGTCGGCACCGTCTTTGGCGGCATCATGATGTCGCTGTTCTATATCGGCGGCGAGATGGCGCAATCGCGCCTGGGCCTGCCGTCGGCCATAGGCTGGGTGTTCCAGGGCATGCTGTTGTTCTTCCTGCTGGCCTGCGACACGCTGATCGAAAACCGCCTGCGCTGGCGCGCCACCACGGCCTGAGCGGAGCACACAAAGAACATGGAACAACTCGCTCCCCTCATCGCCACCGCCATCAACGCCGGCACGCCGCTGCTGCTGGCGGCGCTGGGCCTGTTGATCAACGAGCGCTCGGGCGTGCTCAACCTGGGCGCCGAAGGCATGATGCTGGTCGCCGCGGTGGCCGGCTTCATGGTCGGCTACCAGACCCAGTCGCCGATGCTCGGCTTTGCCGCCGGCGCGCTCGCCGGCATGCTGATGGCCACGCTGTTCTCGTGGCTGGCGCTGGTGCTGGCCACCAACCAGGTCGCCACCGGCCTGGCGCTGTCGATCTTCGGCACCGGGCTGTCGGCCTTCATGGGCCAGCGCTTCGTCGGTTTCGCCATGCCTGCACAGGCCAAGGCCGTGCCGGGACTGGCAGACCTGCCCTTCGTGGGTCCGGCGTTCTTCCAGCATCACTGGATGGTGTATTTCAGCCTGCTGCTGTGCCTTGCCATCATGTGGTTCCTGTTCCGCACGCGCGCCGGGCTGACGCTGCGCGCGATCGGCGAGTCGCCGGAATCCGCGCATGCGCTGGGCTACCCGGTGCGCACCATCCGCTTCGGCGCGCTGCTGTTCGGCGGCGCCTGCTGCGGGCTGGCGGGCGCCTACCTGTCGCTGGTCTATACCCCGATGTGGGTCGAGAACCTGGTCGCCGGCCGCGGCTGGATTGCGCTGGCGCTGACCACCTTCGCGACCTGGCGCCCGGGCCGGGTGCTCATCGGCGCGTGGCTGTTCGGCGGCGTGACCATTTTGCAGTTCTACCTGCAGGGCATCGGCGTAGAGGTGCCGTCGCAGTTCCTGTCGATGCTGCCGTACGCGGCCACCATCGTGGTGCTGGCGCTGATCTCGCGCAATCCGGCGTGGATACGCCTGAACATGCCGGCATCGCTGGGCAAGCCGTTCCGGCCCGGCAATGCCTGATCGTTTTTCTGACGGAAATCCCTGAGCTACCAACAATTCACACAAGGAGAAATCATGATCGTCACGCGCAGGAAGACCCTGGCGGCACTGGCCGCCACCGCCGTGCTGGCCCTGGCCGGCTGCGGCAAGAAGGAGGCCGACAAGCCTGCCGAGACGGCAGGCACGGCCCCAGCGCCCGCGGCCGAGCAGAAGGCCGAGCCGCTCAAGGTCGCCTTCGTCTATATCGGCCCCGTCGGCGATGCCGGCTGGACCTTCGCGCATGACAACGGCCGCAAGGCCGTGGAAGAAAAGTTCGGCAACAAAGTCAAGACCACCTTCGTCGAAAACGTGCCCGAATCCGCCGCGGACGCCGAGCGCGTGTTCCGCGACCTGGCCAGCCAGGGCAACAAGCTGATCTTCGGCACCACCTTCGGCTACATGGAGTCGATGCTCAAGGTCGCCAAGGAATTCCCGGACGTGAAGTTCGAGCACGCCACCGGTTTCAAGACCGCCGACAACCTGGCCCAGTACGACGTGCGCACCTATGAAGGCGCGTACCTGGCGGGCGTGGTCGCCGGCAAGATGAGCAAGACCGGCAAGATGGGCGTGGTCGCGTCGGTGCCCATCCCCGAAGTGATCCGCAATATCGACTCGTTCACGCTGGGCGCGCGCAGCGTCAACCCGAGCGCCACGGTCAAGGTGGTGTGGGTCAACAAGTGGTTCGATCCGGGCAAGGAGCGCGAAGCCGCCACCACGCTGATCGGCCAGGGCGTCGACATGCTGATGCAGAACACCGACTCCGCCGCGGTGGTGCAGACCGCGCAGGAGAAGGGTGTGTATGCCTTCGGCTGGGATAGCGACATGACCAAGTTCGGCGACAAGGCTCACCTGGCCGCGTCGGTGATCTCGTGGGGCGTCTACTACAACAAGGTGGTGGAAGACGTCCTGAACAACCAGTGGAAGAACAGCACCACGTGGTGGGGCCTGAAGGAAGGCATGATCGACCTGAAGTCGTTCAACGCGGTCGTGCCTGAAGATGTGAAGAAGCTCGTCGAGGAGCGCAAGAAGGGCATTGCCGATGGCAGCGCGCCGATCTGGAAGGGTCCGATCAAGGACAACACCGGGAAGGAGCAGCTGGCGAAGGATCAGGTCGCGGATGACAAGTTCCTGCACGGCGTGAAGTTCTACGTCGAGGGCGTGGAAGGGAAGATTCCGGGCTGATGGGTGCACCAAAGCCGCCTGGACTCCACTGAGCAGAGTGCGCCAAAGCCACTCGAGCTGGCCTAAGCAAGGTGTTCTCCCTCTCCCCTCACGGGGAGAGGGCTGGGGTGAGGGGCAGTTTGGCTAGGAACCACATCAGGCGAGGCCAACGGTTCTAACCCAAGGGCATCAGCCTTTGAGCCTCCCGCCCTCACCCCTGCCTCTCTCCCGCACGCGGGAGAGAGGAGAAAACCGCGGGCATCAGAAGCCGCGATACCACTGCCTCCCCCATCACATTCCACCCGCGGAACTTGAAGCCTGCAACAACGGCCCAAGCTATTTGTGTATGCGCCAGTGTCAGGCGCCCGCCATGTGAAGGAGGCCTCTCATGTTGAAGCGATTTTCGGCCCTGTGGACGCTGGTACGCCGCGACGGGCGGCTGTTCTGGTATGCGCTGCGCCACCCCGATGCCCCGCCATGGCTGAAGCCCGCGGCGATCGGGCTGTTGCTGTACGCGATTTCGCCGATCGACCTCGTGCCGGACGTGGTCGCGGGTCTCGGCATCATCGATGACGTGGTGCTGATCCCGCTAGCCGTCCACCTGATCCTGAAGCGCCTGCCGCCGCACATCCTGCGCCAGGCGCAGGCGCGCGCCACTGCCACCACGGTCCGGCCGCACTGAAACCGCCAAAGAAAAATCCCCGGGGCAACCGCTGCCCCGGGGATTTTTTTATGCCCGGAACCGGAATCAGAGCGGCAGCAGGATGGTCGAGCCGGTGGTCTTGCGCGATTCCAGGTCGCGGTGCGCCTGCGCCACTTCCGACAGCGCATAGCGCTGGCGGATATCGACCTTGACCTTGCCGGTGGTGACCGCATCGAACAGGTCGGCCACCATCGGCTCGAGCAGCTCGCGGTGCACCACGTAGGTCATCAGCGTCGGGCGCGTCAGCCGCAGCGAACCCTTGTTGCCGAGCACCGAGAGATCGAACGGCGGCACCGGGCCCGATGCATTGCCGAAGCTCACCATGGTGCCGCGCGGCGCCAGACAGTCGAGCGAGCCCTGGAAGGTGTCCTTGCCGATCGAGTCATAGACCGCCGCCACGCCCTTGCCATCGGTGATTTCCTTGACGCGGTCGACGAACGACTCGCGCGTGTAGACGATGGTATGGGCGCAGCCGTTGGCGCGGGCCAGTTCGGCCTTCTCATCCGTCCCGACGGTGCCGATCACGGTCACGCCAAGCGCCTTGAGCCACTGGCTGACGATCAGGCCCACACCGCCGGCAGCCGCGTGCAGCAGCACCGTGTCGCCCGGCTGCACCTTGTAGCTGTCGCGGATCAGGTATTGCGCGGTCAGGCCCTGCAGCATCATGGCCGCCGCGGTGTCGAACGGGATCGCGTCCGGCAGCCGCACCACGATATCGGCCGGCATCACGCGCACCTGCGCATACGCGCCGGTCGGACGGCCGGCATAGGCGACGCGGTCGCCCACGCTTACGTGGCCGACACCCTCGCCCACCGCCTCGACCACACCCGCGCCTTCCATGCCCAGGCCGCCGGGCAGCGGCTGCTTGTACAAGCCGGTGCGGAAATAGACGTCGATGTAGTTCAGGCCCACCGCCTCGTGGCGCACGCGCACCTGGCCGGGGCCGGGCTCGCCCACTTCCACATCGACCCACTGCATGACTTCAGGACCGCCGGTCTGCTCGACCCGGATGGCTTTGCTCATCTGCATCGCTCCTAGTTGTGGTGTTACATCGATCGGGGGAATTCAGCTTGCCTGCGTGCCATCCGCCTCATTGGCAAGGCCGGCGATCAGCAGCTCGGCAGTGGCAACGTTGGTCGCGCACGGCACGTTGTGCACGTCGCACGCGCGCACCAGCGCGTTGATATCCGGTTCATGCGGCTGCGGCGTCATCGGATCGCGCAGGAACACCACGGCGCGCACGCGCCCTTCGGCCAGCTGCGCGCCGATCTGCAGGTCGCCGCCCCACGGCCCCGACAGCATGCGCGTCACGTCCAGTCCGACCTCATCGATCAGGCGGCCGCCGGTGGTACCGGTGGCCAGCAGCTCGCATTGCGAGAGAAACGCGCGGTGGCGCGTGGCGAAGGCGACGATGTCGTCCTTCTTGTGGTCGTGGGCGATCAGCGCGATGCGGGGGCGTGTCATCAGTAATTCCTGGTTGGGGTGGTGAGACTGCAGCAGGCTGGTGGAAATCAGAACGTGCCGGGGTAGGCGCCGCCGTCGATCAGCAGGTTCTGCCCGGTGATATAGGCGGCGTGGCGGCTGCACAGGAAGGCGCAGGCGGCGCCGAACTCGGACGGCTCGCCGAAGCGGCGCGTCGGGTTCTGCGCGGCACGGCGCTGCGCCACTTCCTCGACACTCAGGCCGGCCTTCCTGGCGCCGCCTTCCATGGTCTTGCGCAGACGATCCGTATTGAACGGTCCGGGCAGCAGGTTGTTGATGGTCACGCCATGCTGCGCCACTTCGCGCGCCACGCCCGCGACAAAGCCGGTCAGGCCCGAACGCGCGCCGTTGGACAGCCCCAGCACGTCGATCGGCGCCTTGACCGCGCCGCTGGTGATATTGATGATGCGGCCCCACTTGCGCGCGATCATGCCGTCGACGGTGGCCTTGATCAGCTCGATCGGGGTCAGCATGTTGGCGTCGAGCGCGGCCAGCCAGTCGCTGCGCTCCCAATCGCGGAAGTTGCCAGGCGGCGGACCGCCGGCATTGTTGACCAGGATGTCGAGGTCGCCCAGCTTGGCCGCGGCGTCCAGCGCCGCCTTGCGGCCTTCGGGCGTCGTGATGTCGGTCGCCACCGCGATCACGCGGCGGCCATGGCGGGCGCGCAGGTCGGCGGCGGCCTTCTCCAGCGCCTCGGCGCCGCGCGCCACGATCACCACGTCAACGCCTTCCGCCGCGAGGGCATCGGCGCAGGCCAGGCCAAGGCCCTTGCTGGCGCCGCACACCAGCGCATGCTTGCCGCGCAATCCCATGTCCATGTGTTTCTCCTTTGTCTGTCGTGTTGGTACGGCCGGGAGGGGCCCGGCCGATGCATCAGGTTTTTCTTGCCGAGAGCAGGTACATGCCGCCCATCACCAGCGCGCTGCCGGCCAGCTGCACGCCGCTCACCGGCTCGCCCAGCAGCCAGTAGCCGAGGAACAGCGTCGATACCGGACCGATCATGCCGGCCTGCGACGCCAGCGGCGCACCGATGCGCGCCACCGCCACCATGGTCATCGACACCGGCAGCACCGTGCAGAACACCGCGTTAATGAGTGACAGCCACATCACCGGCGCGGGCTGCGCCAGTTCGGCCACGGGCCGGCCCAGCGCCACATACTGGATCACGCAGCAGGCGGTGGACACGCACATCGCATAGGCCACCAGCCGCAGCGAGCCGATGCGCTGCACCAGCTCGCCGCTCAGGATCAGGTAGACAGCGTACGTCATGGCACTGCCCAGGACCAGCGCGCCGCCCAGCCAAACCTGGCTGCCGCTGACGTCGAGATCATGGGCGAAGACCAGCACGATGCCGGCATAAGCCAGCAGCAGCGACAGCCACTGGCGCGAACTGATCGGCCTCCGGAACACCAGCGCGGTGGCCAGCAGCACGAACGACGGTGTCAGGAACAGGATCAGCCGCTCCAGCCCGGCGGTGATGTATTGCAGGCCGATGAAATCCAGGAAGCTCGACAGGTAGTAGCCGATGAAGCCGAGGAACACCACGCGCCCGCGGTCCGCCCACGACAGCGGCGCCAGGCGGCGCGACTGCCACCAGCCGATCGCCATGAACAGCGGCACGGCGAACAGCATGCGCAGCGTCAGCACCATTACGGCATCGACGTTGTAGCGGTACATCAGCTTGGCGACGATCGCCTTGGCGGAGAACAGCACCGCGCCGACGGCGGCGATGGCAAGCCCCGCGCGCTGCGGCGACGGCAGCGCGGCGGGCGCGGCGAGGGACTTCTGGGAGGCGGGCACGGGAATACGTGGAAAGCGGGCCGGCGGGCCGGCAACACCGGCCCCGCGAAACGACCCGACGATTGTATTCGAAAAGACGCAACCGCATCGGCGGCGGCCCCGGCCTGCCACGCGTCATGCCGATCCCCTACAATGGCCGCGCGCCGCCTGCGTCACGGGCGGCGTCACAATAACAATCCCAGGAGACTTCTCGACATGCCGACCCACCCCGCACACGCCGGCCGCCGCGCGCTGCTTCTGGCTGCCGTGGCAGGCACCACGGCGCTCGCCGCCAGCTTCAGTGCCGCCGCACCAGGCGACAGCTATCCCTCCCGCCCGATCCGCTTTGTCGTGCCCTACGCCGCCGGCGGCACCACTGACCTGGTGGCGCGCACGGTCGGCCAGCGCGTGGGCGAGAAGCTTGGGCAGCCGGTAGTGATTGAAAACCGCCCCGGCGCCGGTGGCAACGTCGGCATGGACGCCGTAGCCAAGGCCGCGCCGGACGGCTACACCATCGGCTTCGGTGCGATCTCCACCAATGCGCTCAACCCGCATATCTACAAGCAGGTGCCATTCGACCCGCGCAAGGACTTCACCGCGATCAGCCTGCTCGGCACGTCGACCATCGTGCTGGAGGTCAGCCCGGCGCTGCCGGTGAAGACCGTCAAGGAACTGGTGGCCTATGCCAAGGCCAACCCCGGGCTCACCTATGCGACCGCCGGCACCGGCACCTCGATGCACCTGGCCGGCGCGCTGTTCGCGCAGATGACGCAAACCAGCCTGACGCATGCGCCGTACAAGGGCAGCAGCCCGGCCATCAACGACATGCTGGGCGGCCATATCAGCGTGATGTTCGACAACCTGCCGGCATCGCTGCCGCATATCCAGGCGGGCAAGCTGCGCGCGCTGGCGGTGGCCGGCAAGCAGCGCGCGCCGTCTCTGCCCGATGTGCCAACGCTGGCCGAGGCGGGCTTGCAGGGCTATGCGGTCGAGCCATGGTTCGGGGTCTATGGCCCGGCCAACCTGCCGGCACCGGTGGTGCAGGCGCTGAACAGCGCCTTCGTCGAGGCGCTGGCACGTGTCGATGTGCGCGAGAAACTGGGGCAGGCGGGCTTCAATCCCAAGGGATCCAGCGCGGCCGAATTGCAGGCGCTGACGCAGTCGGAATACGAGCGCTTCGGCAAGGTGGCGAAGACGGCAGGGATCACGGTGGAGTAGGCAGCGGACCAGCAAGCAGCGGATATACTCGGGGCACGCTCATCCAACGCATCATGATCGACGTGCCAAACCCCGCCGCGCCTTCCGCATCCTCCGCATCGTCAGCGGACCAGACCGCCCCCGACTACGATTTCACCGAGCAGGTGGGCCACCTGCTGCGGCGCGCGTACCAGCGCCACGTGGCGATCTTCCAGCAGACCATCCCGGATTCGCAGCTCACCGCGGCGCAGTTCGTGGTGCTGTGCGCGGTCAGGGACCGGCAGCCGTGCTCGCTGAATGAAGTGGTACGCGCCACGGCGATCGACCAGGCGACGGTGCGTGGCATCATCGAGCGGCTGAAGGCACGCGAGCTGATTGCGGTGTCGCATGACCCGAACGACCGGCGCAAGGTGGTGGTGACGGTGACGCCCGGGGGGCTGGCGTTGATCGATGAGACGGTGCCGTTTGCCAGGCAGATCTCGGAGCAGACGTTTGGCGGTTTGAATCCGGCGGAGCGGGTGGCGGTGACGTACCTGCTGCGTAAGATGAGTGAGATTGATGAGGGGAATGGGGGCGCGTAGTCGCTTCTTTCCCCTTCCCGATTGTCTGCTCCCCTCTCCCGCTTGCGGGAGAGGGGCTGGGGGAGAGGGCCGGAGCCTCCATGAAGTGCAGCGCTTCACTTCGTAGACATGCCGGCCCTCTCCCCAACCCTCTCCCGCAAGCGGGAGAGGGAGCCAGACAGCGGTATGCTGAGGCCCTCAGCCCCGCAACGCCGCCAACACCGTCTCGGGCACGAACGGCGGCCGCCGCAGCCGCACGCCGATCGCATCGAACAACGCATTGGCAATCGCCGGTGCCCCCGGCAGCGATGCCGACTCCCCCGCCCCCATCGGCGGCTCCTCTTGCCGCGGCATCAGCACCACCTCGATCGGCGGGATCTCCGGAAAGGTCAACAACGGATAGCTGCCCCACTCGCGGCTGGCGACACCATCGGCATCGAAGCGCACCTGTTCCTTCAACACCCGGCTCAAGGTCTGCACCACGTTGCCGTGGATCTGGTGACGCACGCCATCCGGGTTGACCATCATGCCGGTGTCCTGCCCGACCACCAGTTTCTCCACGGTGATGCGGCCCGTTGCCGATTCCACCGCCACGTCAACCACCCATGCCGCCCACGCCGCGCCGAAGCCCGGGAAGCGGCTGTGGATATAGCGTGCGTAGGCAACACCACGCCCGCGCAGCATCCCGTCGGCGCCAGCGTTGCCACGCGAACCTTGCGCGCCCCGCTGCCATCCCGCCGCATCGGCCACCGCGCGCAGCAGTTCGGCGGCGCGCGGGTCGGGCAAATGACGCAGCCGGAAATCGATCGGATCGACACCGGACTCGGCGGCCAGTTCATCGATCACGCATTCATGCGCGAACGAATTCGGCAGCGCCGACACGCCACGCAACCATGACGCCCGCACGATGGCCGGCGTGTCGTCGCAGCCGATGCGGCGCGCGCGGTAGGCATACGGCGGTACCGCGGTGCGGTCGCCCATCTCCAGCGTGCGCGGCGCGTTGGGAACGATGCCGGCGAGCACCAGCGCCAGCGTCGGCGCATCGTTGGACGGATAGCGGCTGGTGAAGTCATAGCCGAGCAGTTCGCCGTCGGCGCCCAGCGTTGCGCTGACATCCATCAGCTGGGCCGCGCCCTTGGGTTCCCACAGGTGTTCCTGCTCGCGCGACAGCTGCACGCGCACCGGGCGGCCGACGGCACGCGACAGCAGCGCGGCATCGGCGCAGACATCATCCGCGCAATTGCGGCCGTAACAGCCGGCGGCTTCCATGCGCACGATCTCGATGCTGTCCTCGCCCAGCCCGCACAGGCGCGCCAAGTCGATGCGCAATACATGCGGGTTCTGCGTGCCCGACCATACTGTCAGGCCATCCTCATGCCAGTCTGCGACCGCGCACGATGGGCCGATCGAACCGTGCATCTGGTATGGCCAGACGTAGTGGCGATCCAGCGTCTTGCCGGTCCCCGCCGGAGGCATCTCGCCGTCATTCAGCAGTTCACGCCGGGTTGCGGGGTTGGCGCGCAGCGCGGGCTCAGGGTCAGCGAGCGACGGCATCGGCGGCACGGGTTTCCACTGCACCCGCAGCTTGCGCGCGGCAAGCACCGCATACTCCTCGCGCTCGGCCACCACGCCGACGAAGTCGCCCTGCACCACCACGTCGACCAGCCCCGGCACATCGCGCACCGACTCGCGGTCGACCGCGAGCAGGCTGTTGCCGACGAAGTCGCCGCTGTCGCGTCCGGCGTAAGGCGGCCGCACCACGCGCCCATGCAGCATGCCGGGCACGCGCACGTCATGGACGAAAGTCAGCACACCGCGTGCCTTGTCGGGGATATCGACGCGTCCGGCCGGGCGGCCGACGATGCGGTAGGACTCCACCGGCTTGATTGGCACGTTTTCGGCCAACGGCAGCGCCACATGCTCGCCTTGCACCAGCGTGCCGTAGCCGATGGCGGCGTCGGCTCCCCGGACGCGGAACTCGCCGTCCTGCGCCTCGAGCTGGTCGGGCGCCACGCCAAGCTGTTGTGCCGCGCGTGCCAGCAGCCACGCGCGCGCCTGCGCCGCGGCACGGCGCAGCGGAATGGCGGAAATCTGGATCGATGCGCTGGCGATGGTCGGCCCCTGGTTGGGGGTGGCTTCGGTATGGCCCAGCACCATGCGCACCCGCGACAGCGGCACGTCAAGTTCTTCCGCCACGATCTGCGCCAGTGCCGTGCGGATGCCGGTGCCAAGGTCAACATGGCCGTTGAAGGCCAGCACCTCGCCACTGTCGCGCACCGCGATGAAGATATCGGGCAGCGCCGGCACGTAATCCGATGCCGCGCCGGGCTGGCCCGGCGCGGGACGCGCCGCCGGCTGCGGCGCGCGCGTGACCAGCAGCACGCCGGTTGCCTGCAGCAGCGCCAGCCGCAATGCGCGCGGCGTGGCGGGATCGGCCTGTGCCGCGGGTTGCAGGGTCGTTGCCGTCATCGTCTTCCAATCTCCTTCAACGGGGGCGCCGTTATACTGCCAGCCAACGGAGTCAGAGCCACCCAACCATCATGACGAACACCACCGCGGCGAAAGCTGCCGCCAAGCAGGCTGCAATGCGGGCTGCCCCAGGCACGCGGGCCAGGCAGGCGCAAGACAGCCGCGACCGCATCCTTAAAGCTGCGATCAAGGTCTTTGCCCAGCGCGGCTACGACGGCGGCCGCATCGAGCGCATTTCGTCGCTGGCCAAGACCTATGACCGGATGATCTATTACTACTTCGGCAGCAAGGAAAAGCTGTTCGTTGAAGTGCTCGAGACCATCTACCTGCAACTCAACGAGGCCGAGCAGAAGCTGGAGCACGAACTCGACGCCGCCGACCCCGTGCGCGCGCTGTCGCAGCTGATCGATTTCATCTGGCAGTACTACCTCGACCATCCCGAGTTCGTCGCGATCCTGTCCAGCGAGAACATGAGCCAGGGCAAGCACGCCAAGAAATCGGTCCGGCTCAGGGAGATCTCCAGCTACGCGCTGTCGGTGCTCGACGGCATCCTCACGCGCGGCAAGTCCGCGGGGCTGTTCCGGCCCGACGTGGGGGCACGCGACGTCTACCTGGTGATCGCTTCGCTCGGCTACTTCTACAACTCCAACCATCATACGCTCGGCGCCTTCCTGGGGGAGGCCATGATGAGCCCGCCCGCGCTGACGCACTGGCGCGATGTGATGCAGCAGACAGTGCTGCGCGCGGTGGCGGCGACCGGTGCCGTGCCGGAAGCCAGCGTGCCGCCGCCTACGCCGCCTAAGCCGGCGCGCAAGACCACACGCACCAGGCGGGTGGCGGCTGGCTGAAGCGCGGCGCCGGCGCACCGTCGCCGCTCAGGCGGCGGCGCGGGCGCCCTCACCCGCGACTTGCGCCAGCGCCTCGTCGCGCGTGAGCACGGTCGCATACTTCTGCGCCATGTCGAACAGGTTGGCATCGTGCGGACCGATGGCGCGGTCGCCGACGCAATCGGACACCACCAGCGGGCGGAAACCCAGCGACATCGCATCGACCACGCTGGCGCGCACGCAGCCGCTGGTGACGCAGCCGGCCACCAGCAGCGTCTGCACGCCGCGCTGCGTCAGCCACGCCGCCAGCGAGGTGCCGAAGAACGCCGAGGGCACCGTCTTGCGTACCACCAGCTCGCCCGGCGCGGGCGCCAGCTCGGGCACGATCTGGCTGTTGTGGCCGTCTTCTTTCAGCGTCAGCATGCCGGGCACCTTCAGCGTGAAGATGTTGTGATCGCTATCGTCGTCGGCGAACACAATGCGGCTGTGCACCACCGGCCAGCCCTGCTCGCGCGCGGCGCGCAGCAGCGGCTGCGTGTTGCGGATGGCTTCGGGGATATTGCCGCCGCCGAATACCGCCGGGTCGGCAAAGCCGTTGACGAAATCGATGATCAGCAGGCCGAAAGGTGCCTTTAGTTCCATCGACGTGCCAAAGCCCTGGCGCTGGTAGGTCTGCACTGCGTCATCCATGGCGCGAGTCCTTGTAGAGCGATGCGGCGGGAGCGTGGTGCCCGTCCATCACCTTGCCGCGCACCACCACCGGTTCGCCATCGAGGCTGACCGTGCAGTGGCGCACCGGGATATCGATATGGCAGGCGGTGGTGCGGCTGCCGCCTGCTTCATTGTTGGGGCCGAACGAGCACAGGAAGTTGCCTTCATACGCACGCGCGTCCATGCCGATGGTGGCCTCGCGGTCGTACATCGCCAGCGCCGACCAGCTTGCCCGCGGCTGCAGGCCCCAGCCGATATGCGACATCGCATACGCTTCCGGGTCGTTGAACGAGGCCATGTAGTCGGCCAATAGCTCGGCATCGACACCGCCTTCGATGCGGCGCACGTAGCCCGCTTCGACCGTGATGCGGATCGGCGCCTGCAGATAGGACTTCATCGGCAGCAGGATGTCGCCGCGGTCCAGCACGATAGTGCCGTTGGTGCCGCCCTCGTCCGGCCAGGTCAGCACGAAGCCGCTCGGCCAGTGGTCCCAGCGGCCGGGCTCGTCGACGAAGCCGTACTCGCTGATCGCGGGGAATTCGCCCAGGCGGCAGCGCAGGTCCATGCCTGCGTCGGACACGATATGCATCTCGCGCGCCTTGCCCAGCCGCTCGGTGGCCGCCTTGACGCGGGCGCGGTCGGCCTCGGTCGGCACCAGCCGTGCCAGCACTTCGGGCGGCTCCACCGCCAGCAAGATCTTGGTGCCGCCGGACAGGATGTCGTGCTGCTCGGGCGAGAACAGCAGCGTCATCAGGTCCAGCACCAGGTCGCTGGCCTTGAGCGCGGCGATCGCTGCCGGGTTGCCGGTCAGCGGCGTGGTGCCGAGATAGGCCAGCGCGTCGCGGCTGAGCGCCTTCTCGCCGTTGACCGGCGGCAGGTCGAGCCGGTTGACGATGGCGCCCATCGACTGCGCCGCCACCATTGCCGTGCGCAGCGTCTGCGGATGCGTGGCCGCGCCGGTCAGGACGGTGACGGTCTGCCCCGGCTGCAGGTTCGACAGCGTCAGCACCTGCTTCCACGCCGCCGTCAGGTCGTAATCGCTTACGGGCATGTTCGCTCCTTGATCAGTTCAGCGCAGCGCCGAGGAAGTCGCCGAAGGCGCGGTAGAAGCCGGGCTCATCGTCCCAAGGGATCATGTGACCGGCATTGGCGACATGCGCGACCATCGGCGCTGGCAGCAGCTTGCGCATCTCCTGCACGTCTTCCTCGCGGATCACGTCGCCGCGGCCCGCGGTCATCAGCAGCGCCGGCACGTCGACCTGCGGCAGGTCGGCGTGGATATCGTCTTCATGGAAGCCGTTGAAGCTGGCCAGGATCGCGCGCTCGTCGCAGGTATGCAGCCATTGCGCGCGCAGGCGCAGTTGGTCTTCAGTCCACGTGGGGCAGAAGCGGCGCATGCCTTCGGCGTCGATGCCCTGCTGTGCCAGCCGGATCGAATCGATGTACCACGGCAATTGCGCGGGATACGGACGGCGGCCCGGGCCCGAGACCGGCGGATCGACCAGCACCAGCCGCGTCAGGCCGGCGGGCTTGCTGCGTGCGGCGCGAATGCCGATGCGTGCGCCCATCGAATGGCCGACGATGGCATAGCGCTGCAGCCCGAGCGCTTCGGCAAACGCGATCACGTCGGCAGCCTGCGCATCGAGGCTATAGTCCAGCTCGGCGCCGGTCTGCGACAGCCCGCGGCCGCGCACATCAAGCACATACGTATCGAACTGCCGCCCGAACTGTTCGCCCACAAAGCCCCAGGTGACCGCCGGGCTGGTGATGCCGGGCACGACGATCACGGCATCACGCTGCGCGCGTGCGCCGTCCTGGCCGCCATAGCGCAGGTAATGCTGGCGAATGCCGTTCGCATGGACGTTGCCGCCGTAAAGGAAGGTGCTGGTCGTCATGGCCGGCTCCTTCAGTAGGCGCCCGACAGCAGCGCGCCCGCGCCCGGCACCACCGGCTCCAGGCCCAGGCGCTTGAGCAGCGCATAGGTGGTGGCGATGGCGGCGGTGACCACCGGCTTGCCGGTCATCGCCTCGACCTTGGCAACCGCCGGCAGCGACGGCATCTGCACGCAGGCGGACAGCACGATGACATCGGCATCGGCGAAGTTCATTTGCGCGACGATCTCCGGCAGGCGCGACGGGTCATGGCGGCCGACGTCGAGGTTGTCGGGGATCTCCAGCGCGCGGTAGTCGACCACTTCGTAGCCTTCATTGCGGATGTAGTCGACCACCAGTTCGGTCAGCGGCTTCATGTACGGCGCCACCACGGCGATACGCTTGGCGCCCATCACCTTGAGCGCATCGACCAGCGCGCCGGCGCTGGTGATCACCGGCGCGTCGCCGCCGTTCTCGGCGGTGTGTGCCTGCAGGCGCTGCTCCGACACGCGATGGTAGCCGTGGCCCATCGCCATGATCGCCACCAGGCAAGCATAGCCGAGCACGTCGACGCGGGCGTCGCTCAGCTCCACCGCGCAGCGGTCGGACTCGGCATCCATGGCCGCCAGTTCCTCCTTGACCACCTTCTTCATCCGCATGCGGCTTGAGTGGAAGGTAAAGCGCTCCGGGCGCACCAGCTGGCGCGCGGCCAGCATCGCCGGGATCTCGGTTTCCATCGTGGTGTTGGAGCTCGGCACGATCTGGCCGATTCGGAAAACTTTCTGCACTGTCGACTCCGTCATCTGTTTGTCTGTCTACCCGCCTGCCATGGCCGGATGGCCTTGCATGCTGCGATCGATTGTAGTGTACACACTTTATCTAGGCAAATAGAATTCGCGCCGTGCGCGATTCACTCGTTCAGTGCATACTTAATTAACGAATCCCTGTTTTAGCGCACAAATTCACCGAATTCAAGCATTGTGCGTAGCACTTCATGATTCCGTAAGGGTTTTCCATGAGATCTGCGCTTTCTTCCTTGCCGTTGATATTTTGAGTGTGTACACTCGTTTTTAACGGTCGACCGGATCGGTCGCCCAAGCCCCCATCGACCCATGTGTCATTTGCCCCAGGAGAAATAACGTGCAAGGCAAACCGCGAATCGCAGTTGTCGGCGCCGGACTCGGAGGAACGGCCGCGGCCGCCCTGCTGCAGCGAGCCGGCTTCCAAGTCAGGCTGTATGAACAGGCACCGGCGTTCTCGCGCCTGGGAGCGGGCATCCACGTGGGGCCCAACGTGATGAAGATCATGCGGCGCATCGGCATCGAGGACGCGCTCAACGACATGGGCTGCCACCCCGACTTCTGGTACAGCCGCGACGGCCTGACCGGCGAGGTGATCGCGCAGATCCCGCTGGGCGACTACGCGGAGCGGCACTATGGCGCCAGCTACCTGACCGTGCACCGCGGCGACTTCCACAAGCTGCTGACCGACGCCGTGGCGCCGGGCACGCTGTTCTTCAACAAGAAGCTGGAAAGCGTCACCGACCAGGGCAACGTGGTCGAACTGCGCTTCACCGACGGCACGGTGGATGAAGCGGATATCGTGATCGGCGCCGACGGCGTCAACTCGCGCATTCGCGAAACCCTGCTGGGTGCCGAGCCGCCCAAGTACACGGGTTACGTGGCGCACCGCGCGGTGTTCCCGATCTCGCGCGTCAAGGGCTTCACGCACGACCGCTGCACCAAGTGGTGGACCGATGACCGCCACATGATGGTGTACTTCGACACCAGCAAGCTGGACGAGATCTACTACGTCACCGGCGTGCCCGAGCCCGAGTGGGACATGAGCAAGAGCTGGGTGCCGAGCAGCATCGAGGAAATGCGCGCCGCGTTCGACGGCTGGCACGAAGGCGTGCAGTCGCTGATCGAAGGTACGGTCGAAGTGACCAAATGGCCGCTGCTGGAGCGCGACCCGCTGCCGCTGTGGAGCCGCGGCCGCCTGGTGCTGCTGGGCGATGCCTGCCACCCGATGAAGCCGCACATGGCGCAGGGCGCCGCGATGGCGATCGAGGATGCCGCGATGCTGGCGCGCTGCTTCACCGAGACCGGCCTGGATGACTACGCCGCCGCGTTTGCGCTGTATGAAGCCAACCGCGCCGAACGCGCCGGCAAGGTCCAGCTGGTCTCGCACAACAACACGTGGCTGCGTAGCAACGAGAACCCGGACTGGTGTTTCGGCTACGATGTGTTCAACGTGCCGCTGGTGTCGGCCGGGCGCGCGCCTCTGTCCGCAGCGGCGTAACTGCGACCCGAGGCCTGACCCAAGACGTCACGCCGCAGCCCCTCGCACGAAGGGGCGCGGCGTGCCCGCCGCGTGATCTGCAACCTGCCGCCCCCGATGAACACGCCTCGCCCCCTGACGCTACAAGTCAACCATGCCGAGCACACGCTCAGCGTGGCGCCCGACACGCCGCTGCTCTACATCCTGCGCAACGACCTGGCCTGCAATGGCCCCAAGTACGGTTGCGGGCTGGGCCAGTGCGGCGCGTGCACGGTGCTGGTCGATGGCCTGCCCGCGCGCTCGTGCGTGCTGCCGGTCAGGGCGGCGGTGGGCCACGCGGTCACCACGCTGGAAGGCCTGGGCACGGCGGAGCATCCCGACCCGGTGCAGCAGGCCTTTATCGACGAGCAGGCCGCGCAATGCGGCTATTGCCTGAACGGCATGATCATGACCGCCAAGGCGCTGCTCGCGCAGAATCCCGATCCCGATGAAGCGCAGATCCGCGAGGCGCTGCGCTTCAACCTGTGCCGTTGCGGCACGCATGTGGAAATCGTGCGCGCGGTGCAGCGCGCCGCGGTGCTGATGCGGCAGGCTGGCGAGGGGGCGGCATCGTGAAGCAGGAACTCGTACGGCAATCCGTGCAAACGGGCACCCTGGCGGAACACGCACCACCGCCGGCTGCCATGTGCCTCGTCGCCCATGTGCTGACGCCGCCGGGGCTGCGCTGGATCGACGGCAAGCCGCTGGCACCGCGCCTGCTTGGCGCGGACCGCGATGCCGCCCTGTTGTTGCCTGGCGTTCGCGCGGTCGTGGTGCGCAACCGGTTTGCAGGCGTGGTTGCGGAAAGCGACGCACTGGCTGCAAACGCCGCCAGGGCCCTGCAGGCACGCTGGTCGGCCCCGCCTCGCGCCGACGAAGCTCCCGTGTCGCGTCACGCCGTCGCCCAGCGCGGCGACGCCACCCGCGCGCTTGCCAGCGCCGCCACGCGCCACGCGCAGCACTACCAGTGGCCGCTGGCCGGCACCCGGAGCGAAGCGTTTTGCACCGCGGTCGCGGACTGGCGCGACGGCATGCTGCACGTGTGGCTGCCAAGCCTGCGTCCAGGCGCGCTGCGCGAAGAACTGGCTGCGCTGCTGGGCATTGGCTCGCAACAGGTCGCACTGGCCTGCTGGCAGGCGCCTGCCGATGCCGGCGATCCGGCCCTGCTCGCGCACCATGCAGCCGCCGACGCGGCCTTGCTTGCCCATGCTGCCGGCAAACCCGTGATGCGCCGGCTGTGCGCCGACGAGATCGGCCTGGCCGATGCGCAGCTCGCCGTGCGTGTCGACACCGCGCAAAACGGCTCCGCCATCGACGCCTACGCCGCAACGCTGGCCGGCACGGCCGCACCGCCGGTACCGCTGGCGCTCTGGCTGACGCATACGGCGTCGCCCGTGACGGACACCGGCAACACCGGCAGCGCAGTCATGCCGCCCTACCGCATTCCCGATGTCGATGTCGGCACGGCCGGCGCCGTGGCCGCCTTCGACGCCGCACCGCTTGCCGCGGCACGCGCGCATGTCTTTGCGCGCGAATCGCATCTCGATGAAATCGCCGCCGCGTCCGGGACCGATCCGGTTGAATTGCGGCTCGCTCACCTCGACGACGCGCGAGGCTCGGCACTGGTCAGGCAGGTCAGCGAGCGCGCCGGCTGGACCCCATCCGCCCCGCATGCCAACGCATCGGCCGGCAACGTGCGGCGCGGGCGCGGCTTTGCCTATGCGCACACCATCGACCACGATGCCGGCCAGAGCTGGTCGGCATGGGTCGCGGAAGTGGAAGTCGACGGCACCACCGGCGAACTGGCGGTCACGCGCGTGACGGTGGGGCATGACAGCGAATCGCTGGCGCCCGCGCAAGCCAAGCCTGCCGCACGCTCCCTGGAACACACCGTCGCCGATGCCACCTTGCAGTTGACCGCTGCCGGCCCGGCCTTCGACACCTGGCCTGCCACGGAGGCGCCTGCCGGCCAATCCCTTCCCGCCGTCGCAACCAGCGCGGCATTGCCGGAAGTCCGCCTGGCCGGCACGCTCACCGAGCGCGACCAGTTGGCGGCGGGCCCGGCCGATACGCTGCCCGCGGCGGCGGCCGTGGCCAACGCCATCTTCGACGCCACCGGCGTGCGCCTGCGCACGCCGCCCTTCAGCGCCGAACGCATCCGCCTGGCGCTGGCCGAGAGCGAGGACAAGCGCGCCGGCAAGCGCAGCAAGCGCGGCTGGATCGCGGCAGCGGCCGCGACCGCTGCCGGCCTGTGCGCGACACTGATGCCGTGGCGCGCACCGATCGCGCCGGTCGCACCGCCAGAGCCCGGCTTCTACTCCGCGGCCACGCTGGAGCGCGGCCGCCTGGTGGCCGCGGCGGGTGACTGCGCGGTATGCCATACCGTGCCCGGCGGCGTGAAGAATGCGGGTGGCCTGCCGCTGGAAACGCCATTCGGCACGGTCTATAGCACCAATATCACGCCCGACGTGCAGACCGGCATCGGCAACTGGTCGTTCGCCGCCTTCGAGCGCGCGATGCGCGAGGGCATCCATCGCGACGGGCGGCGCCTGTATCCGGCCTTCCCCTACACCGCGTTCGCAAAGGTCAGCGATGCCGACATGCAGGCGCTGTATGCGTACCTGATGTCGGCCGAACCGGTGAAGTCAGAGGTACCGCAGACCCAACTCGCGTTCCCGTTCAACGTGCGTCCGCTGCTGGCGGGCTGGAACCTGCTGTTTCATCGCAATGAACCCTTCAAACCCGACCCCGCGCGCTCCGCGCAGTGGAACCGCGGCGCGTATCTCGCCGAAGGTCTGGGTCATTGCAGCGCCTGCCATTCCCCGCGCAACGCATTCGGCGCCGAGCAAGGCGGCCGCAAATACCTGACTGGCGGCAGTGCCGAGAACTGGGAAGCGCCGGCCCTGACCGCGCTGTCGCACGCGCCGGTGCCGTGGACCGAGGCGGCGCTGTTCACCTACCTGCGCGGCGGCTTTGCGCCGCATCATGGCGCAGCCGCCGGGCCGATGGCACCGGTGGTGGAAGAACTCGCGCAGTTGCCCGAGTCGGATGTGCGCGCGATCGCGCATTACGTCGCGTCGTTCGGCACGCCACCGCCAGCGCCTTCCGTGCTCGACGCGCAGGCTGCCACGCTCGAACAACGCAGCGCGCAGGCTGCGCGCACGCTCGGCGGTCCCGGTGAACGCCTGTACCAGAGCGCCTGCGCCGTCTGCCATCAAGCAGACCAGGGCATCGCGCAGTTTGGCGTCAAGCCGTCGCTCGCGCTCAACACCAACCTGCACAGCAAGCTGCCCGACAACGTGATCCAGGTGCTGCTGCAAGGGATGCCCGCGCCGCCCAACAGCGAACTGGGCGCGATGCCGGCCTATGCCGACACCTTCGATGACCAGCAGATCGCGCAGCTGGCGCAGTACCTGCGCGCGCGCTTTGCCCCCGACCAACCCGCCTGGCAGGACCTGGAGAACACCGTCGCGCGGCTGCGCGCGGCGCCTGCCCACTGAAGACCAGCGGAGGCCTGCGGGGACCGGCTCGCCGCGCCATCCGCATCCATGCTGACAGCATCCGTGCCGTGCCGTGCCTGGCAAGGCGCTTTGCCACCGGGCAGGGAGACCTGCGCCGACGCATCGGCACGCTGCGCGCCATGCGCGGGAAAACCCCGAGGAGAGAAACCGCAGTTCGGCCTTGCCCGCCAGTTTCATGTAGCTTACGCTGAACGATCATGTAGTGCGCACTACATTAGTGCGGGCATCAACACCAGAAGCCGCGCCGCGGTGCCTCCCGGCACAAGGACGGCGCAAGAACCGCGCAGACGAGCGGCAGACGAGACAACAAGACCACAAGATTGGCCCTTTTACATCACCGGAAGCGCTGGCCCGGGGCTTGCATAGTCCACCGCCGTGCCGACCGGGAATTCGGGCCCGGACAACCAAGGGTAGACAACAAGGAGTGACTATGTCGTATCAGTATCAGGAAGGTGTTGCGAGAGGACTACCTGGTCGGTTCTGGCCTCGCTAGATTGGGGTAGCCACCATGCTTCGCCGCAACGCGGCGCGTGGGCCTTCCGAATTCAAGATCCAGCCTATAAAGACAAGGTAGACAACATGTCGTCATCAATTTCCTCAATGGCAGCAACGACAATCCCCGAGGCGACGATCAGCGCGCCCCCGCACTCAAGCGCGCGGGCATCGTCGTCCCAAACCATCACGATCGAGCAAGGCATCCGCGCAGCCGGCGTCGGCAGGTTCCAGTACCGGCTGTTCGCCATCTTCGGCCTGGTCTGGCTGGCCGACGCGATGCAGGTCCTGTCGATCGGCTTCACCGCGCCCTCCATTGCCTCGACATTCGGTATCCCCGTGCCGACGGCCTTGCAGACCGGGACGATGTTCTTCGTCGGCATGCTGATCGGCGCCTTTGCGTTCGGCCGGCTGGCGGACCGGATCGGCCGCCGGCCCGTGCTGATGATGGCGGTGATCCTTGACGCCATTTGTGGCGTCGCTTCCGCCTTCGCCCCGGATTTCCAGTGGCTCCTGCTGCTGCGCTTCCTGACTGGCATCGGCGTCGGCGGCACGTTGCCCGTCGACTACACCATGATGGCCGAATTCCTCCCCTCCGACCGGCGCGGCCGCTGGCTGGTCCTGCTGGAGTCGTTCTGGGCCGTCGGCACCATCCTGCTCGCCATCCTTGCGCTGGCCGCGGTTGCGCATGGCGATGATGCCTGGCGCCTGATCTTCCTCGTCACTGGCCTCCCCGCGCTGGTCGGCTTGGTGGTCCGGTTCTTTGTTCCCGAATCGCCGCTCTACCTGAATAAATCGGGACGCTCGGAAGAGGCACGCGCGGTGCTTCAGCGCGTTGCCAAGGCCAATCGGGTTTCGGTGGAGATCGCCCCGCTGGAGCCGCAGAAGATGGAGCGCAAATCGGTATTCGCGCTGTTCGCGGCCGGATGCCGGCGCCGCAGCATCTGCCTGCTTGCCGCGTGGATGCTGATCTCGATCGCCTACTACGGTGTCTTTGTCTATCTGCCGGTGAAGCTGGCTGGCCAGGGCTTTGGCTTCATGCGTGGCCAGGTCTTCCTGATCCTGCTCGCGCTGGTGCAGCTCCCCGGCTTCGCGCTCGCCGCGCACGGCGTCGAGCGCTGGGGGCGCAAGCCGACCCTGATCGGCTTCCTGCTGCTCAGCGCCGCAGGTTGCATGCTGTACAGCCTGGGCACGTCCACCGCGCTGATCGTCGGCTCCACCCTGCTGATGAGCTTTGCGCTGCTGGGCACCTGGGGCGCGCTCTACGCCTTCACGCCGGAGGTGTATCCGACGGACCTGCGGGCCAGCGGGATGGGTACCGCCGGCGCAATGGCACGATTTGGTGGCCTGTTCGCCCCTTCGATCATTGCGCCGATCATGGCGACGCAGTTCACGCTGGCACTTGGGTTGCTTTCGTCGTTCCTTGCCGTGGCGGCGTTTGCCATCTTCATGGTGGATATCGAGTCGAAAGACCGCGCGCTGGACTGACACCAGGTAGCGGCATCGCTTGCCGGCGACGGGCCGCAGCCGCGCTGCGGCCCGCTTCCATTACAATCCGGCTACAACGGCGCGGCGGCCGTGTTCACCCGACCCGGCCGCCCGCTTCAGCCGCTTGCCCCTATCCCCGCCGAGCCCTCGCCGCAGCCATGAAACAAGATCCGCGCTTTCCCAACCTGTTCATCCTCGACCACCCGCTGATCCAGCACAAGCTCTCGCACATGCGCGACAAGGAAACGTCCACGCGTACCTTCCGCGAGCTGCTGCGCGAGATCACGCTGTTGATGGGGTACGAGATCACGCGCAACCTGCCGCTGACCACGCGCCGCATCGACACGCCGCTGGTGGAACTGGATGCGCCGGTGATCGCCGGCAAGAAGCTGACCATTGTCCCGGTGCTGCGCGCCGGCGTGGGCATGAGCGATGGCCTGGTCGAGCTGATCCCGTCGGCGCGCATCGGCCATATCGGCGTGTACCGCGACGAGCAGCACCGCCCGGTCGAATACCTGGTGCGGCTGCCTGACCTGGAAGACCGCAGCTTTATCCTGTGCGATCCGATGGTGGCGACCGGCTACTCGGCCGCGCATGCGGTGGAAGTGCTCAAGCGCCGCGGCGTCAAGGACGAGGCCATCACCTTCGTCGCGCTGGTGGCGGCACCGGAAGGCGTGGAGGTGTTCCAGAAGGCGCATCCGAACGTCAAGCTGTACGTGGCTTCGCTGGACAGCCACCTGGACGCCGATGCGTACATCGTGCCGGGCCTGGGCGACGCGGGCGACCGGTTGTTCGGCACCAAGAACTGACACGTGCCGGCCTGGCGCGGGCTTGACCAGCCTCAATAGCCCGCGCCGCGTGGCTCCCTACACTGGCGACACCCGCTGGCGGCAGCCGCTGGCGGTAATTCCGGCGGCACATGCCGCCAACCACAGGGAGCCAACCATGGAAGCCATCAAGATTCTCTTCAGCACCAGCACCGGCCTGATGAGCCTGGGCGTGATCGTTTTCATCATCGGCATGGGCTGGTTCTTCGCGCGAATGTTCGCGCGCAAGATGCGCGAGGATGCGGCGGCGGCGAAGGCGCAGCAAGGCGCCCAGCGCCGCTGAAAGCAAAGGGCCGCGCGCGGCCCTTGTTTGTTTCCTTCCGGTCCTTTACTTCTTCTTCCCGAGCAGGCTGCCCAGCACGCCGCGAATCAACTCGCGGCCTACCTGCGACCCCACCGTGCGCGCGGCCGACTTGGCCATCGACTCCAGGATCGAATCGCCGCGCCCGCTCTTGCCGGTGCCCTTGGTCAGCGTGCCGAAGATATCCCCGGCAGTGCCGAGCCAGCCGCTGTCCTGTTCCGCTTCCGGTTTCGCTTCCGGCTGCTTGCCCTTGCCATTGGCAACCGTCGGCACGCTGCCGCGCAGCTTTTCGTAAGCCGATTCCCGATCCACGGCCGTCTCGTATGTTCCCGCGACCAGCGAGTTGGCAACCAGCTGCCTGCGCTCCTCGTCGGTCGCCGGACCGATGCGGCTGCCCGGCGGCAGCACCCAGGCGCGCTCGGTCACGCAAGGCGTGCCCTTGGCGTCCAGGAGCGACACCAGCGCCTCGCCCACGCCCAGTTCGCCGATCGCGGTTTCCAGGTTCAGCCCGGGGTTGGCGCGCATGGTGGTGGCTGCCACCTTGACCGCCTTCTGGTCGCGCGGCGTGAACGCGCGCAGCGCGTGCTGCACGCGGTTGCCCAGCTGGCCCAGCACCGTGTCGGGGATGTCGACCGGGTTCTGCGTGACGAAATACACGCCTACGCCCTTGGAGCGGATCAGCCGCACCACCTGCTCGATCTTGTCGAGCAGCGCCTTGGGCGCGTCGTTGAACAGCAGGTGCGCCTCGTCGAAGAAAAACACCAGCTTGGGCTTGTCGAGGTCTCCGGCCTCGGGCAGCTTCTCGAACAGCTCGGACAGCATCCACAGCAGGAAGGTCGCATACAGCCGCGGCGAGTTCATCAGCTTGTCCGCCGCCAGGATATTGACCACGCCCTGGCCCTTCTCGGTCTGGATGAAGTCTTCCAGGTTCAGCATCGGTTCGCCGAAGAAGACATCGCCGCCCTGCGACTCCAGCGCCAGCAGCCCCCGCTGGATCGCGCCGACCGAGGCGGCGGAGATATTGCCGTACTCGGTCGTGAACTGCGAGGCGTTGTCGCCCACGTACTGCAGCATCGCGCGCAGGTCCTTGGCGTCGAGCAGCAGCAGGCCATTGGCATCGGCAATGCGGAACACCAGGTTGAGCACGCCCTGCTGGGTATCGTTGAGCTCCAGCATGCGCGACAGCAGCAGCGGGCCCATGTGCGAGACCGTGGCGCGCACCGGGTGACCCTTCTGGCCGAACACGTCCCACAGCGTGGTCGGGCAAGCGCCCCATGCCGGCTCCGGCAGGCCATGGTCGGCCAGGCGCTGCTTGAGCTTGTCCGACAGCTGACCGGATTGAGAAATGCCGGTCAGGTCACCTTTGACGTCGGCCATGAACACCGGTACGCCCAGGCGCGAAAAGCCCTGCGCCAGCGTCTGCAGCGTGACGGTCTTGCCGGTGCCGGTGGCGCCCGTGATCAGGCCGTGGCGGTTGCCCATCTGCGGCAGCAGCACCAGCTCGTGTTCGGCGTTCTTGGCGATAAGGATGGGGTCGGCCATGATCTTCCTGATAGCAAGTGCCGCGGGACTCGCCGCGGCAGCGGCGCGGGCAGGCCCGCGTGATAAAATCCTGCGCTGATTATAGCCAGCCGCCAGGCATATCCGTCACCTGGCGCCCGCGCCTGGCATCTCGCATTCCATCACCGCATAACACCTTTTCCGCCTCGGAGAGCATCATGGCCGGTCACTCGAAATGGGCCAATATCAAACATAAGAAAGCTGCCGCTGACGCCAAGCGCGGCAAGATCTGGACCCGCCTGATCAAGGAAATCACCGTTGCCGCCAAGCTCGGCGGCGGCGATGTCGACTCCAACCCGCGCCTGCGCCTGTCGATCGACAAGGCCATGGACGCGAACATGCCCAAGGACAACATCCAGCGCGCGATCCAGCGCGGCGTGGGCGGCCTGGAAGGTGCCAACTATGAAGAGATCCGCTACGAAGGCTACGGCCTGGCCGGCGCGGCCATCATCGTCGACTGCCTGACCGACAACCGCACCCGCACCGTGGCCGAGGTTCGCCACGCGTTCTCCAAGCATGGCGGCAACATGGGCAATGAAGGCTCGGTGGCGTTCATGTTCACCCACTGCGGCCAGTTCCTGTTCGCGCCCGGCACGCCGGAAGACAAGCTGATGGACGCCGCGCTGGAAGCCGGCGCCGACGATGTCGTCACCAATGACGACGGCTCGATCGAAGTGACCTGCCCGCCCAACGATTTCCCGGCGGTCAAGACCGCGCTGGAAGCCGCCGGCTTCAAGGCCGAAGTGGCCGACGTGGTAATGAAGCCGCAGAACGAAGTCAGCTTCGCCGGCGACGACGCGGCCAAGATGCAGAAGCTGCTCGACGCCCTGGAAAACCTCGACGACGTGCAGGAAGTCTTCACCAACGCGGTGATCGAAGACTAAGCTGAAGCAACAAGCCCCATGGCGGCGGCCCGGACACAAACCAGGCCGCCGCCTTTTAGTATGTGTTTCTTTTCTGGCAGTGGATCATGAAAGTATTGGTTGTCGGCTCGGGTGGACGTGAACACGCGCTGGCCTGGAAATTGGCCCAATCCCCCAAGGTACAGGTGGTGTACGTGGCGCCGGGCAACGGCGGGACCGCGCTCGACAAGCGCCTGCAGAATGTTCCGCTGACGGATCCGGAGGTCATCGCCGCCTTCGCCGAGCGCGAAGGCGTGGCCTTTACCGTGGTCGGACCGGAGGCACCGCTGGCGGCCGGCATCGTCGATATCTTCCGCGCCAAGGGCCTGCGTATCTTCGGGCCGAGCAAGGCGGCCGCGCAGCTGGAATCGTCAAAGGACTTCGCCAAGGCGTTCATGCAGCGCCACGGCATCCCGACCGCCGCCTACCAGACCTTCTCCGATGCCGCCCAGGCGCATGCCTATATCGACGCGCAGGGCGCGCCGATCGTGATCAAGGCCGACGGCCTGGCCGCGGGCAAGGGCGTGGTGGTGGCGATGTCGCTGGAGGAGGCCCACACCGCGGTCGACATGATGCTGGCCGACAACAAGCTGGGCGATGCCGGCGCACGCGTCGTGATCGAGGAATTCCTGGAGGGCGAGGAAGCCAGCTTTATCGTGCTGGTCGACGGCAAGAACGTGCTGGCGCTGGCCACCAGCCAGGATCACAAGCGCCTGCTGGACGCCGACGCCGGCCCCAACACCGGCGGCATGGGCGCCTACTCCCCCGCCCCGGTGGTCACGCCCGCGCTGCACGCACGCGCGCTGCGCGAGATCATCCTGCCGACCGTGCGCGGCATGGAGAAGGACGGCATCCCCTACACGGGCTTCCTGTACGCCGGCCTGATGATCGACAAGGACGGCAACCTGAAGACGCTGGAATTCAACTGCCGCATGGGCGACCCGGAAACCCAGCCGATCCTGGCGCGCCTGAAGACCGACCTGGTCGAAGTGATGGAGCACGCTGTCGACGGCAAGCTTGACAGCATCGAGCTGGACTGGGACCGCCGCACCGCGCTGGGCGTGGTGATGGCCGCGCACGACTACCCGGAGAATCCGCGCAAGGGCGATGTCATCACCGGCATCCCGGCCGAAACCGACGACAGCGTGACCTTCCACGCCGGCACCACGCTCAAGGACGGCACCCTGCTGACCTCGGGCGGGCGCGTGCTGTGCGTGGTCGGACTGGCCGACACCGTCAAGGCCGCGCAGCGCGCCGCCTATGCGGCAGTCGAGCAGATCCAGTTCGACGGCATGCAGTACCGGACCGATATCGGTTACCGCGCCATCAAGCGCTGATTGGCCGCCGGCGGGGCCTCAGCGGACCCTGCCGTCCAACAGGCCGCCCCAGCCGGTACAATCGTGACAATGCTGTGACGCACCCGGCAGCCGACTGGCTGCCGGACTGCCATCCGGCGGTCCACTCGTCGGTTTATCCGATTCAGCCCACCATGATCGATTCCCAGGCAGTCCGTGCCTACCTGCTCGGTCTGCAAGACCGCATCACCGATGCCATCGGCGCCATCGACGGCCAGCCGTTCCTGACCGACGCCTGGGAGAAGCCGCCCACCGAACGCCTGCGCGGCAGCGGCCGTACCCGCATCCTGGAAGGCGGCGCGGTGATGGAGCGCGCCGGAGTAGGCTTTTCCCACGTCAGCGGCGATACCCTGCCGCCGTCGGCCAGCGCCAACCGGCCCGAACTGTCCGGGCGCAGCTTCGAGGCGATGGGCGTATCGCTGGTGTTCCACCCGCGCAATCCCTACGTGCCCACGGTCCACATGAACGTGCGCTGCTTCGTGGCGGTAAAGCCCGACGCCGAGCCGGTCTGGTGGTTCGGCGGCGGCATGGACCTGACGCCCTACTATGGCAACGCCGGCGACTGCACGCATTTCCACCGCACCTGCAAGCAGGCGCTGTCGCCATATGGCGACGAGCTGTATCCGCGCTTCAAGCAGTGGTGCGACGAGTATTTCTTCCTGAAGCACCGCAACGAGGCGCGCGGTGTGGGCGGGATCTTCTTCGACGACTTCTCGGCGCTGGGCTTCGAGCGCAGCTTCGCGATGATGCAATCGGTCGGCGACGCCTTCCTGGACGCCTACCTGCCCATCCTGCAGGCCCGCAAGGACACGCCCTACGGCGAACGCGAGCGCGGCTTCCAGGCCTACCGGCGCGGGCGATACGTCGAATTCAACCTGGTGTTCGACCGCGGCACGCTGTTTGGCCTGCAGTCGGGCGGACGCGCCGAATCCATTCTGATGTCGATGCCGCCGCTGGTGACCTGGCGCTATGACTGGCAACCGGAAGCGGGCAGCCCCGAAGCGGCGCTGTACACCGACTTCCTGCCGGCACGCGACTGGGCCTGACGGCAGACTTATGGCCAATCCCGCGCAAGACCATACGCCCGCCGCCGATGCGGGCGAGCTTCCCGCCCGACCCTACCGTCTGGGTATCCTCGGCGGCACCTTCGACCCGCCCCATATCGGCCACCTGGCGCTGGCGCGGCTGTGCATCGACCACCTGGGACTGGACGAGCTGGTGTGGATCCCCACCGGCCAGTCGTGGCAGAAGGGCACCGACGTGACGCCTGCCACGGACCGCCTGGCCATGACCGAGCTGGCCGCCGCCGCCCTGGGCGACACCGGCGCCAGGGTCCGCGTCAGCCGCATGGAAGTCGACCGAGCCGGCCCCAGCTACACCATCGACACCGTGCGCCAGCTGCGCGACGAATACGGCCCCCATGCCTCGCTGTGCTGGCTGATGGGCGCCGACCAGTTGCTGCGCCTGCACACCTGGCACGGCTGGCAGGAACTGTTCGCGCACGTGCACCTGTGCACCGCCACCCGCCCGCGCTTCGAACTGGCCGCACTGGAAGGTCCGGTGCTGGAAGCGCTGTCGCAGCGCCAGGCCGACACGACCCTGATACAATGCACGCCCTCCGGCCGGATGTGGATCGACCAGACGCTCGCCGTCGACCTGTCTTCCACCCACCTGCGCCAGCGCCTGGCGGCCGGCCAACCCGCAGATGACCAACTGCCGCCGGGCGTGGCACACTACATCGCCAGCCACGGGCTGTACCGCGACGCCCCGGCCAGGGCCTGACCCGGTTGTCCGCAACCGGCGCCCACCACCCAACCGATCTCAGCTGAACAAGAAGACACCATGGATATTCGTAAACTGCAACGCGCCATCGTCGACGGCCTCGAGGATGTCAAAGCGCAGGACATCAAGGTGTACGACACCAGCCACCTGACCGAACTGTTCGACCGGGTGGTGATTGCCAGCGGGACGTCCAACCGCCAGACCAAGGCGCTGGCAGCGTCGGTGCGGGATACGGTAAAGGAAGCCGGCGGCCACATCGTGGCGGTCGAAGGCCTGGAGACGGGTGAGTGGGTGCTGGTCGACTGCGGCGACGCCGTGGTCCACATCCTGCAGCCCCAGTTGCGCCTGTACTACAACCTGGAAGAGATCTGGGGCGACAAGCCGGTGCGCATGAAGCTGGCCTCCGGTGTCCGCGGCCTGGCCAAGGCCAGCGAGCCGATGGACGAAGACGAGGACGAAGTCCCGGCCGCGCGCGGCACGCGCCGTGCCAGCAGCCTGCGTCCGGCGCTGGCCCGCCTGCCCGAAGGCATGAAGGAGCCGTCGCCGCCGATGGGCCACGAGGATACCGACCCGGACGCCATCGCCACCATCCGCAAGCCAGCCCGCAAGACCGCAGCCAAGACGACAACCAAGACGGCAGCCACCAAGACCGCCGGCACCCGTGCCGCTGCGCCGCGCAAAACGGCCGCTGGCACCACGGCACGCAAGACCGCCACCAAGACGGCTACCAAGACGGCAACTAAGACGGCAACTAAGACGGCTACCAAGACTGCCGGCAAGACCGCAGCAGCCAAGCCGGCCGCGCGCAAGCGCACCACCCGCTCGGCCTGATGCCGCGGCGCGCGGCCGGCCGGCTGACGGCCGCGCCGCTTTCACTGCCCCCCGCACTGCCGCCAATCCGCCCCCATGCAACTGGTGATCGTGGCCGTCGGCCACAAGATGCCCGCCTGGATCGAAACCGGCTTCACCGAGTACGCCAAGCGCATGCCGCCCGAGCTGCGCATCGAGCTGCGCGAGGTCAAGCCGGAAGCCCGCTCGTCCAGCAACAACGCCACCATCGTGATGCAGCGCGAAGCCGCGCGCATCGAGGCCGTGCTGGGCTCGCTGTCAAAGCAGTGCCGAATCGTTGCGCTGGATGAACGCGGCCGCGACTTCACCACCGTGCAACTGGCTGCGCAGCTGACCGACTGGCAGCGCGAGGGCGGCGATGTCGCCTTCCTGATCGGCGGCGCCGACGGGCTCGACCCGGCACTGAAGGCACGCGCGAGTACGCTGATCCGCCTGTCCAGCCTGACGCTGCCGCACGGCATGGTGCGAGTGCTGCTGGCCGAGCAGTTGTACCGGGCCTGGTCGGTCACGCAGAACCACCCCTACCACCGCGCCTGATACGGAACCGCGCCGCCGCGGGCGTTACAATTCACGCCACTGCCGGCCGCGCCGCCGGCAGGCCCAGAACCCCGCCTGCCGCGATGCACGACTACCTCTACCTCGCCTCCCAAAGCCCGCGCCGCCGCGAACTGCTGACCCAGCTGGGCGTACGCTACGCGCTGCTGCTTGCCGATGACGACGAGGACGCCGAAGCGCTGGAAGCCATCCTGCCCGGCGAAACCCCCGACGACTACGTGCAGCGCGTCTGCGCGCTGAAGGCCGAAGCCGCGCTGCGCCGCCGCGAGCGCCGCGCCCTGCCCGACGCGCCGGTGCTGACCTCCGACACCACCGTCTGCCTGGGCGGCCGCATCCTCGGCAAACCCGATGATGCCGCCGATGCGCAGGCCATGCTGGCGGCGCTGGCCGGCAGCACGCATCGCGTGCTCACGGCGGTCACGGTGGTCTCCACCCTGGGCATGCACCACGCGCTGTCCGTCTCCGAAGTGACCTTCCGCCCGATGCGGCCGGACGAGATCGACCGCTATGTCGTCAGCGGCGAGCCCCTGGGAAAGGCCGGCGCCTACGGCATCCAGGGCCGCGCGGCCGAGTTCGTCGAGCGGATCGCGGGCAGCTATTCAGGTATCATGGGCTTGCCCCTGTTTGAGACGGCGGCGTTACTTCGCCAGGCCCGCCTGCAGTTCTGAGCCCCGGTCACGCCGCCGCCCAGGACAAGACCCGGCCGCGCCGGGCAACCCAATACCGCCGGACCACCGGCGACCGCGTTTCACCGCTATGACTGAAGACATCCTCGTCAACATCACGCCCCAGGAGACGCGCGTTGCCATCGTGCAGCAGGCTGCCGTCCAGGAACTGCACGTCGAACGGACGCTCACGCGCGGGCTGGTCGGCAATATTTACCTGGGCAAGGTGGTGCGCGTGCTGCCCGGCATGCAATCCGCCTTCATCGACATCGGCCTGGAGCGCGCCGCGTTCCTGCACGTCGCCGATATCTGGCACCCGCGCGACAATGACCGCAACGGCAGCACCCCGCAGCTGGCGATCGAAAAGACCCTGTTCGAAGGCCAGGCGCTGATGGTGCAGGTGATCAAGGACCCGATCGGCACCAAGGGCGCGCGGTTGTCCACGCAGGTGAGCATCGCCGGGCGCACGCTCGTGTACCTGCCGCAGGACCCGCATATCGGCATCTCGCAGCGCATCGAAGGCGAAGTGGACCGCGAAGCGCTGCGCAGCCGCGTGCAGGGCCTGGTGCCTGCCGACGAGCGCGGCGGCTTTATCGTGCGCACCATCGCGGAGGAAGCGACCGACGAGGAACTCGGCAACGACATCGCCTACCTGCGCAAGATCTGGGGCGCGATCCGCCAGAACGCCACCACGCTGCCGGCACCCGCGCTGCTCTACCAGGACCTGAACCTGGCCCAGCGCGTGCTGCGCGACTTCATCAACGATGCCACCGGGGTGATCCAGATCGACTCGCGCGAGAACTACCAGATGCTGGTGGAGTTCGCCAAGGAGTACACGCCGGCGGTGCTGTCGCGGCTGTCGCACTACACCGGCGAGCGGCCGATCTTCGACCTGTTCAATATCGACGCCGAGATCGAGAAGGCGCTGTCACGCCGCGTCGACCTGAAATCAGGCGGCTACCTGATGATCGACCAGACCGAGGCGATGACGACGATCGACGTCAACACCGGCGGTTACGTGGGCGCGCGCAATTTCGACGACACCATCTTCAAGACCAACCTGGAGGCGGCCCATACCATCGCGCGGCAACTGCGGCTGCGCAACCTCGGCGGCATCATCATCATCGATTTCATCGATATGGAGAATGTCGAGCACCGCGAAGCGGTGCTGTCCGAACTCAAGCGCGCGCTGTCGCGCGACCGCACCCGTATCACCGTCAACAACTTCTCGCAGCTCGGGCTGGTGGAGATGACGCGCAAGCGCACGCGCGAATCGCTGGCGCACGTGCTGTGCGAGCAATGCCCGGTGTGCCAGGGCAAGGGCCAGGTCAAGACGCCGCGCACGGCGTGCTACGACATCCTGCGCGAGATCATGCGCGAATCACGCCAGTTCAACCCGCGTGAATTCCGCATCCTGGCCTCGCAGGAAGTCATCGACCTGTTCCTGGAAGAAGAAAGCCAGCACCTGGCGATGCTTGGCGATTTCATCGGCAAGCCGATCTCGTTGCAGGTCGAATCGACCTTCCACCAGGAACAGTACGACATCATCCTGATGTAGTCCTGGCCCGACGCCATGCTGCGGGATGGCCCTACCCCTATTTCGTCTTCGATCCGCTATAACTAAGCGAAGGTTGAGGGTTGCGAGAAGGAGTCCGGCATGAACGCCACGAAACATGGGGCCTGCCTGCTGGCCGTCCTGCTGGGCACCGCTTGCGCGCCGCTGCCGATCGTGCACCGACGGCTGCCCCCGCCACCGCCCCCCGCGCCGGTTGCCGAAGCGCCGCCCCCGAAGGCACGCGCGGCGCCGATCGCGCCCAAGACCATTACCATTGCCGGCGCATGCAAGCGCACCGAGGAAGACGGCTTCCGCGAGGACGCGCTGATGGACGTCACCGCCAACAAGGTGGAGGCGTTGAAATGGAAGCTGTGGGTGTCGCGGCGCGGCAGCTGCGAGTTCAACCTGGTCCAGTTCCGCCAGGTACGCACGACGCCCCACATCGAACTGCAGGCCATCGACGGCAGCCAGTGCAAGCTGCTGGTATGGCAGGATCCGCGCCGCGTGACGCTGGCGCATAACCGCTGCGAGAAGTACTGCACGCCGGGCATCTACGAGCAGGCCTGGCCGGTGCTGTTCGACCCCAAGAGTGGGAACTGCGCCGAGGTGCGCTGAGCTTCCCCGGCCCAGTTGCCCGTTTTGCGGCCTACTTCGCCTTGGGCACGCGGCCCATCAGGTAGAACTCGTCGTTCGGGCGCATGCTGATGGTATTCGCCATCCGGTTCGACAGCCCGAAGAACGCGGTGATCGCGGCGATGTCCCACGCGTCTTCGTCAGAGAACCCATGCTCGCGCAGCGCCGCAAAATCCGCGTCGCCGATTTCATGCGACGCCTTGCACACCTTCATCGCAAAGTCAAGCATGGCCCGCTGGCGTGGCGGGATATCGGCTTTCAGATAGTTCACTGCGACCTGGTCCGCCACCAGCGGCTTCTTCTCGTAGATCCGCAGGATTGCGCCGTGCGCCACCACGCAGTACAGGCACTGGTTGGCGCCTGAAGTGGCCACCACGATCATCTCGCGCTCGCCCTTGGTCAGCCCGCCATCCTTCAGCATCAGCGCGTCGTGATAGGCAAAGAAGGCGCGGAATTCATCGGGGCGGTGGGCCAGCGCCAGGAAGACATTGGGCACAAAGCCCGCCTTGTCCTGGACTTCCAGGATGCGGGCGCGGATGTCGTCGGGAAGATCTTTCAGCGCGGGGACGGGGTAGCGGCTGATGGGGAAAGCGGTGTCGGGCATGGTGGTCTCCTGTTGCCGATGCGTTCTGGTCAACTTCGTCGTCCCTAATTCTTGTGTCCGGGTACTGCCCCAAAGTCTACCGGATTGCGGGGACAAGCCCGGGCACAATGTTGCTCATGCATCGCAAAACCGGATGTCGGCTGGATAAGGCATACTACGTCCCTTCCTGAACAAGGCGAGCGCCCCTTGGCCGCATGCGCCAACTCTTTCCGATGAAACGTATTCTCATCGTCAAGCTGACCTCGCTGGGCGACATGGTATTCACGCTGCCGCTGGTCGCCGACCTGCAGCGCGCATTTCCCGGCGTCAAGATCGACTGGATCGCCGATTCCTACTGCGCCGACGTGCCGCGCTGGAACCCCAATATCGAACGTGTCATCGCCGCGCCGCTGCGTAACTTCAAGAAGGCACGCAGCTGGGCCGGGCTGCGGGAGATCTTCAGCGCACTGCGAGAATTGCGCCGCGAGAAGTACGATGCGGTGCTGGATGTCCATGGCGTGTACAAGAGCGCGATCGTGACACGGCTGGCGCGTACGCGGCACCGGTGGGGCTATCCGGTGGCGGAACTGGGCGAAAGTGGTGCGCGCTTCGGCTATAACCATGTGTTCCAGCCCGTGATCGACGAGGATTGCGCCAGGCAGCGCATGCGCCGCGCGGTCAGCCGCGCTTTCGGCTACAAACTCACCAAGGAAATGCACTACGGCCTGGAGATGTCCGCGGACACGCCCGCCCCCGCAGCGAAGGGTCCATACGCGATGCTGTTCCACGCCACCTCGAGCGAAGAGAAGAAATGGCCGATCGCTGACTGGATTGCCGTGGGCAGCACAATCTCCTCGCGCGGCCTGCGCGTGCTGGTACCGTGGGGCAACGATGCCGAACGCAAGGAAGCCGAAACTATCGCGGCGAGCGTGCCAGGTGCGGAAGTGATGCCGCGCCTGAGTATCACCGGGCTGGCGCAGGTGGTGGGCAAGTCATCCCTGGTGGTTGGCATGGACACGGGCTTCGTGCATATCGCCGATGCAATGCGCCGCCCGACCGTGCTGCTTTTCACGACGACCTCGCGCGAGTTGTATGGCGTCAACACGCCGGGCCGTGCGGTCTCGATGGGCGGGCATGGCGTGGTGCCGACGCGCAAGCAGGTGCTCGCGGCCATCGACGAAGTGATGGCGCAGCCGCCGCCGGTGGCCTCGCCCAACTGAGCGGCTTCAACCAGCGAAACAAAAAAAGGGGCCGGCACGATATCCGACGTGCCGGCCCCTTTTTTTGTCATCGCCGCGGCGATCGCCGCACCGCCGTCCCTTACTGGGTCGCGAACTGGATCCGGTGCAAACCGGCGTAGAGGCCGTTCGCCGCCAGCAGTTCAGCGTGGGTACCCTGCTCCGCGACGCGCCCATGGTCGAGCACGGCGATACGGTCGGCATTCTCGATGGTCGACAGCCGGTGCGCGATCACCAGCGTGGTCCGGCCCTTCATCAGTTCTTCCAGCGCCGCCTGCACCTGGCGTTCCGATTCCGAATCCAGCGCGGAGGTGGCCTCGTCCAGGATCAGGATCGGGGCATCCTTGTAAAGCGCACGGGCGATTGCCAGGCGCTGGCGCTGGCCACCGGACAGCTTCATGCCGTTGTCGCCGATATTGGTGTTCAGCCCGTCAGGCAGTCCCTTGACGGTCTCGGTCAGGTACGCCGCCGCCAGCGCACGCTCCACGCGTGCCATGTCGATCTCAGTCTCGCCATGCGCGCCGTACGCCACGTTGGCGGCGACCGTATCGTTGAACAGCACCACGTCCTGGCTGACAAAGGCGATCTGGTTGCGCAGCTCCTTCAATGCCAGTTCGCCCAGCGGCGCGCCGTCCAGCAGGATGCGCCCCTCGGTCGGGTCGAAGAAACGCGGCACCAGGTTGACCAGCGTGGTCTTGCCGCTGCCCGACGGCCCCACCAGCGCCACCACCTCGCCGGGGCTCACGCGCAGGTCGATCTGCTGCAGCGCGGGCCGCTGTGCCTCGCCATAGCGGAAGCCGACGCCCTCGAAGGCCAATTCGCCGCGCGCGCGGCCGATAGCCTTGCCACCATCCTGCGGCTCGATCGGCTCGTCGATCAGCCGGAAAATCATCTCGGCGGCGGTAATACCGCGCGTCAACGGCTGATTGATGTCGGTCAGGTGCTTCAGCGGCGAGATCAGCAGCAGCATTGCCATCACAAAACCGGTGAAGCCGCCGACCGTCGTCTGGTTTGCCTGCGCCTGCACCATCGCGATGGTAATGACCACCGACAATGCCAGCGCCGCCAGGAACGCCGTGACCGGCTGGTTCAGGCCGCCGGCCACCGCCATGCGCATCGAGTAATTCTTCAGCCGCTCGGACACCGTGCGGAAGCGCGACAGCTCGTAATGCTCGCCGCCATGCAGCTTGACCACCTTGTAGCCGCCAACCGCCTCTTCCACCACGTAGGCAGCATTGTTGGTGTAGGTCTGGTGGTCGCGGTTGAGCTTGCGCAGCCGGCGGTTGATCTTGGACATCAGATAGCCGATCACCGGCAGGATCACCGCCACAATCAGCGTCAGGCGCCAGTTGGTATAGAAGAGGTAGATCAGCAGCGCCACGACGGTCAGGGAATCGCGCACCAGCGTGATGAACACGCTGGTCAGGATCTGCAGCACCTGGTTGACCTCGAAAATCACCGCATTGATCAGAGATGCCGCCGTGTTGCGGTGAAAGAACCCCGCCGGCGCATGCAGCAGGCGCTCGAACATCTGTATGCGCATCTTCAGCAGAACGCGGTTCGAGATCAGGTTCAGCAGATAGCCGGAAGCAAACTGCGCAACACCCCGGATCAGCGCCACGCCGGTCAGGATGGCAGGCACATGCCACAGCGTGCCGGCATAGTCGCCACCGAAACCCTTGTCGAGCAAATCGTTGACGACCTTGGGGATCACCCCTTCACTGGCCGCAACCACCGCCATGGCGATGATGGCGCCGACAAAGACGCGCAACTCGGGGCGCAGATAAGACCAGAGCCGGCTGGCCATGCTGGAGGGCACGGTGGAGCCGGGCGAGATGGGCGGTTTGGATGTGGTCACTGAATGTCTTTCTGTATGAGTGCGCCGTCGGGGCTGGTCCGGCATCTGGCCCGGCGGCCTTTATCCCGCCCGCTTCTGCCGCGCCACGCGCAGGAAGGGCCGGACGAAGACCTGGAACAGGAATCGCTGGTAGACGTAGCGGCGCAGATAATAGCCGATGCTGCGCCGCGCCTTGTCGCTGGCATCGAGATCGGCACGATGGCCTTCCAGCGCGGAGTCCTGCGCCAGCTCGGTCAGGCCGATGCAATACGGGACCACGGCACGGACCGTCACCAGGCCCTGCTTCTCGAAGGCTGACCAGAAGTCGGCAGCACACCAGACCGGCTGGAGCCCCGCCAGCAGGCGCTCGGCCGCGGCACGCGTCACCACGTAGCCATGCGCCCGCCACCATTCGCCGTAGCGGCGCACCAGCTTGCGCCCGTGGCCTAGCGGCCGCGTGCCCCAGCGGGTGTACTTGTCGACGTGGGACAGCAGCACGACTTCCGCACGGTCCGGGTCGAGACGGGCTTCCAGGTCGGCGAGCACCGCCGGCAGGTCATCGCCAAGCAAGGCGTCGTCCTCCAGCAGCAGCGCAAATGCCGCGCCGTCTTCCAGCATCTGGCGGCATACGCCGAGGTGGCTCAGCGCGCACCCGACTTCGCCGCGGCTCATGGGCCGGTATCGCACCGCGGCAGCGGCCGCATCGTAGCGGCGCGCCACGTCGTGCTCGGGCAGCGCGCGCCCGTCCACGGCAGCATAGACCTGGAACGGGACGCCGAGGCGTTCGAGCTGCCCAGAGATGCGCTGCCGGCGCGAGCCCGCGCTCGCCAGGTTGATGACGTAGGCGCCGATCATGCCGCCACCGCCTGTGTGCCCGGCCGTGCCGGCAACTCGGGCACCTTGCGCTGCGCGACCACGATGGCGAAGCACGTTGCGATCATCAACGTGTAGAAGGCATTGGTCATGGCGATGAAGAACATCGCTTCGGTCAGCCCGAACAGCAGGAAACCGATGCTGATGGCGAGCCCCATGGTGGCAGCGGTGCGCGTGACCATGTCGCGGCTGCGCAGATGGCGCAGGAAAAAGCCTGCCGGCACGAGGTATAGCGCGAGTACCGCAAGCACCCCGGGAATCCCCTGCGTTGCCGCGATATACAGCACGTCGTTGTGCGAGTGCGCGAACTGAGCGGTTGCAGGCGTGATAAATCCGCTTGCTGCCATAGCCTTGAGGTTGGCCTCGAACGCGTCCGGCCCCACGCCTGTCATCGGGTGCGTTTCCAGCATGCGCAGCGAGGCCTTCCACAGCTGCAGGCGCCAGCCCTCCGACGTATCCAGCCCGCGGTGCGTCACTACCGCCGCATCGATGCCCGGCGACGAGACCGCGGCATTGAGATTAGCGACCGCTTCGTTCACACGCTTCCTGACGATATCGCTGCAGTATCCGGCTACCGCCATGCCCCCCACCAGGACCGCGAGCAAACCGGCACGGGCGCGGATAGTCCATTTACGCATGATGGTGATCGCGATCAGCAGCAGCACGGGGATGGCGAGCCAGCCGCCACGTGTGGCACTGGCATACGACGTATAGACCCCGGCCGCGCCGGCCAGCAGTTTGGGAGCCATCGAAAGCCACTGGCCGCGCCGGTCCCATCCAATCGAAATCAGCGCCAGCATCCCCATCAGCAGGGAAAGGTTGGAAAAGGGAATGACGTTGTTGACGCCGACATGGTCCGGTCGGCCACCGGCGGTTGCGGTGTATATCCAGACCGCCGAAACGATGGCACCCACCACCAGTCCCCACTGCACGGCCTGCAGCGCACGCCGGTCGAGCAGTGCTAGGCCCCAGGCCAGCAGCCCAAACAAGGCGAAGCGCAGGTAGAGATACGGCAGGTCCATGCCATCGCCGCTGACTACCTGGCGCAGCAGGAAGGCCGCCGGCACGGCCGCCATCGCCGACGCCACCACCCAATGCTCACGCAGCATCGTTCCCCAGCCGCACAGGCTGGCGCGGGGCTGCACGGACAGCGCGAACACGCACCACAGCAGCAGGAAGCTGAAACAGCCATTGGCCGCCGAAGGATAGGTCAGCAGCAGGATGGGAAAGGAAATCAGTGCGGCACATGCCACCAGGGAGAAAACTTTTTCCATCCCTGTGAATCGGGACAAATGTGCTCTTATCATCAAAATCGCAATTGAGAAAACGGCGCCGGGGCATTGCCCGCCGGTCGGTGGCAACCACCAGGCGGCGCCGGGACCACTGCGCCGGTGCTGTAGAATACGCGATCTTCCCTCAGCACTTGGCTGTTGGCGGCGCCGGCGGCTCGTCGGTCTGCCCGACAGGGGTGCCGCCCATATTCCATGAAAGTCTCGGCCGTCATCATTACCAGGAATGAAGCTCACAATATCGGGGCTTGCCTCGACAGTGTGTCCTGGTGCGAAGAGGCGATTATAGTGGATTGGGCCAGCTCGGATGACACCGTAGCGATTGCGCGTGCTGCCGGCGCCACTGTGATCCAGACCGAGGACTGGCCGGGATTCGGCCCGCAAAAGAACCACGCGGTCAGTGCCGCCAGGGGCGACTGGATTCTCAGCCTGGATGCCGACGAGCGTGTCACGCCTGCGCTGCGCGACGAAATCCTGCGACATATTGCCCGGCCCGATGCCCAGGCCCTCGCACTGCCGCGCCTGTCCGCGTTCTGCGGCACCTTCGTGCGCCATGCCGGCTGGTATCCGGACTATGTCACGCGCGTGTTCCGCAACGGCCGCGGTCGCTTCACCGAAGACCTGGTCCATGAACACCTGAAGGTGGACGATCCCGTGACCCGCTTGCGCGAGCCGCTGATCCACTACAGCTACCGCTCGTTGTCGGACGTGCTGCGCAAGATCGACAGCTACTCAAGCGCCGGCGCGCAGCAGGCCTACGCGCGCGGCAAGCGCAGTTCGGTGGCTTCGGCCGCCGGCCACGGACTGTGGGCGTTCATCCGCACCTACATTTTCAAGCGTGGCTTTCTCGACGGCAGCGCGGGCTTTGGCGTCGCGCTGATGAATGCGCAAGCCAGCTACTACAAGTACGCGAAGCTGGCGCAGTTGCACGCCGCGGACAGCGCCAGGGCGCGCGGTGAAGCCTGAGGCCCCACCCTCTCATTGCATCCACCGATGAAAATTGGCATTTCCTGCAACCGCTTCGGCGCCGGCGGCGGCCTGGAGCGATATGCGCTCGACATCAGCCAGGCCATGGCCGGCCGCGCGGGCACCGAGGTGTCTGTCTACGCGCGCCGCTTCGATGCCAGCGTGGCGGAAGCGTCCGGCATCGAGCCGCACCGGATCGTGGTGTCGTGGCTGCCGGGCAAGCTGCGCGACCGCTATTTTTCCTGGCGTCTGCAGGCGCGCCTGCCTGCCGATGCGGTGCTGATCGGCTGCAATCGCGTGCGCGGATCCGACATCGCCATCTGCGGCGGCACCCATCGCGGCTACCTGGCTGCGCGCGGCACGCCGCCGCGCCGCTCCGATCGCTGGCAGATCGACCTCGAAAGCGCGCAGTACGCCGGCGCGCATTGCGTGGTGGCGCACTCGGCGCTTATGCGGCGCGAAGTGGTCGAGTTGTACGGGATACCGGAAAACCGGGTGCACTTGGTCTACCCGCCGGTCGACACGCAGCGCTTTTCGCCGGTCGACGACGCCACGCGCGCGTCACTGCGCAGCGAGTTCGGTTTTGGCGACGATGAGGTCGTGTTCCTGTTTCCGTCTTCGGGACATGCCCGCAAGGGATTCGACCTGCTGGCCGATTACTTCTCGAACTCCAGTCTGCCGATTACGCTGGCAGTGGCGGGCCGCCCGGTCGGGCGCACCATTCCGCGCGTTCGCGAACTCGGCTACAGCAGCCGGATCGACGCGCTCTACCGTGCCGCGGACTTCACCATCCTGGCATCGGGCTATGAACCGTTCGGGCTGGTCGGGGTGGAATCTGTGCTGTGCGGCACACCGCTGGTGTTTGCCAACAATATCGCCTGCCTGGAAGTGATCCGGCCGCAGGCCGTCCATGCGTTCGCTCGCGACCGCGCCGATACGCTCGACCAGGCCATCCGTGCCGCCGTGCAGGCCGCGCAGTCCGGCCAGGCGAGGCTGGCACAGCCGATGGCCATGCTGGACTACGATCCGCGCATCGGCACCCACGTCGATAGCCTGCTGGCACTGGCGGCGCAGGCGATGTCCGCGCGGCGAGCCTGAGCACGCCGCCGGTGAGGCGTCATTCGTAAAGCGTATTCACGCTCTCCGGCGACAGCGCCTGGCGCAGCGCGCCCAGCGCTTCGTCGGACGGTATCACCTGCCACGCCTGCCCCAGCACGGCTTCGCACGACGCGGTCCGGGCCTGGTAGCCGATCCTCACCGGCAATCCCTGCGCGCCGGTGGCACGCGCCAGATGCGGCATCAGCAACTCGCGCAGCATGCCCGTGGACGAATTGCCGTTCATCGCCAGGCGCACCGCCGTCGCAAACCGGATCCGTGCCGCGGTCAGGTCCATCACCGACTCCGCGGTAAATCGCACGCCACCGGTAAAGGTATCGTGCCGCGCATTGCCGGTGGCGATCAGCAGCTCGTCCTCGCGGAACATCTGCCTGTTCGCGTCGAAGACCTCGTTGAACACCGTCATCTCGACCAGCCCGGTGCCGTCGTCCAGCGTCACGATCAGCATCTTGCCGCGCTGGGTCATCTGGGTGCGGATGCCCGAGATCACGCCGGCGATGGTCTTGCCCCGCACGTCGCGGCCGAAGCCGCCGCCGTTGCCCTGCACTTCCTTTTCCAGCGAGGCCAGCGTGCCTTTGTTGAAGCGGCGCACCTCGTCGCGGTAGGCGTCGAACAGGTGGCCGGAGAAGTAGTAGCCGAGCGCCTGCTTTTCTTCCTGCAGCGTACGCTTGGGACTCCAGCGCGGCTCGTCGAGCAGTTCGGGGCGGTGCGCTTCGCCGGCATCGCCCATCAGGTCGAACAGCGAGACCTGGTTGGCGGACTCGGCCTTCTGCTCGGCGGCCTCCATAGCGATCGGCACCGACGCCAGCAGCTGGGCGCGATTGTCGTTCAGGCTGTCGAAGGCGCCGGCGCGGATCAGCGCTTCCATGGTGCGGCGGTTGACCTGGCGGCGGTCGACGCGCTCGCAGAAGTCGAACAGATCCTTGAATGCCCCACCCTCTTCGCGCGCGCGCAGGATGTCTTCGATCGCGCCCTGCCCGCTGCCCTTGATGCCGCCCAGGCCATAGCGGATGGTCTTCGGATCGGTCGGCGCGAAGCGGTATTCGCTGGCGTTGACGTCCGGCGGCAGCACCGCGATCTTGTTGAGCTTGCAGTCCTCGTAGAGGATCTTGACCTTGTCGGTGTCGTCCATGGCCAGCGACATGTTGGCTGCCATGAATTCGGCCGGATGGTGGGCCTTGAGCCAGGCGGTGTAGTACGCCAGCAGTGCATACGCGGCCGCGTGCGACTTGTTGAAGCCGTAGCCCGCGAACTTCTCCATCAGGTCGAAGATGTCGTCGGCCTGCTGCGCATTGAGGCCGTTCTTGTCGGCACCCTCGCGGAACATGACACGATGCTGCGCCATCTCCTCGGGCTTCTTCTTGCCCATCGCGCGGCGCAGCAGGTCGGCGCCGCCGAGCGAGTAGCCGCCGATGATCTGCGCCATCTGCATCACCTGCTCCTGGTAGACCATGATGCCGTAGGTCTCTTTCAGGACGGGTTCGACGCGGGGATCGGGATACTCCACCTTCTCGCGGCCGTGCTTGCGCGCGCAGAAGCTGGGGATCAGGTCCATCGGGCCCGGGCGGTAGAGCGCCACCAGCGCGATGATGTCCTCGAAGCGGTCAGGCTTGGCGTCCTTCAGCATGCCCTGCATGCCGCGGCTTTCCAGCTGGAACACGGCGACCGTATTGGCGGTCTTGAGGATGTCGAAGGCGGGGCTGTCGTCGAGCGGGATATGGCTGCAATTCCAGTCGGCCTTGCTCGGATCCAGGCGGCGGATATAGCGCTCCGCCCAGTCCAGGATGGTCAGCGTGGTCAGGCCCAGGAAGTCGAACTTGACCAGGCCGGCGGCCTCGACGTCGTCCTTGTCGTACTGGCTGACCACGCCGCTCATGCCGTCGTTCTGCGCGCCTTGCGTGTAGAGCGGGCAAAAATCGGTCAACCTGCCCGGCGCGATCAGCACGCCACCAGCGTGCATGCCGACGTTACGCGTCATGCCCTCGACGCGCTGCGCCAGTTCCAGCAGCTGGCGCACTTCTTCCTCGTTGTTCTCGCGCTCGGTCAGCAGCGGCTCTTCTTTCTTCGCTTCCTCGATGGTGACCAGCTTGCCGGGCTTGAACGGGATCAGCTTGGCGATGCCGTCGACGAAGCCATAGCCCAGGTCGAGCACGCGGCCCACGTCGCGCACCGCGGCCTTGGCGGCCATGGTGCCGAAGGTGGCGATCTGCGACACCGCATCCTTGCCGTACTTCTCCTTCACGTACGTGATCACGCGATCGCGGCCGTGCTGGCAGAAGTCGATATCGAAGTCGGGCATCGATACCCGATCCGGGTTCAGGAAACGCTCGAACAGCAGTGCGTACTTGAGCGGATCGAGGTCGGTAATGCCCAGCGCATACGCGACCAGCGAACCGGCACCGGAGCCCCGGCCGGGGCCGACCGGCACGCCGTTGTTCTTGGCCCAGTTGATAAAGTCCGCCACGATCAGGAAGTAGCCGGGGAAGCCCATCTTGATGATGGTGCCGGTCTCGAACTCCAGCCGAGCGTAGTATTCCGGGCGCTTCGCTTCGCGCACCGTTTCATCCGGGAACAGCACCGCCAGGCGCTTCTCCAGCCCGTCCTTGGCCATGAAGACGAGATAGTCGTCCAGCGACATGCCGTCCGGCGTCGGGAATAGCGGCAGGCGCGGCTTGCCCAGCTCCAGCGTCAGGTTGCAGCGGCGCGCGATCTCGACCGCGTTCTCCAGCGCCGAGGGGATATCCGCGAACAGCGCGCACATCTCGTCCTGGGTCTTGAAGTACTGGTCGGTGGTGAAGCGCCGCGTGCGGCGCGGGTTGGCCAGCAGCTCGCCCTCGGCGATGCACACGCGCGCCTCGTGCGCGGTGTAGTCGTCCGGCGTCATGAACTGCACCGGATGCGTGGCGACCACCGGCAACTGCAGCTCGGCCGCCAGTTGCACGGCCTGCTGCACGTAGGCATCGGTGCCGGCATGGCCGGCGCGCTGCAGTTCGATATAGAAGCGCTGCGGAAACACCGACGCCCAGTGCTGCGCGGCACGGCGCGCGCCCTCGGCATTGCCGTTGGCCAGCGCCATGCCGATATCGCCGCCCATCGCGCCGGACAGCGCGATCAGGCCGGTGGCGAGCGGCATGTCGTCTTCGCCCGGCTCCAGGAACCACGACGGATCGATCTCGGCGCGGCCGCGGTACTGGTTGCCCAGCCACGCTCGCGACAGCAGCATGCACAGGTTCAGGTAGCCGCGCCGGTCCTGCACCAGCAGCAGCAGGCGTGCGGGCTTGTCGCGGTCTTCGGTATTGGTCAGCCAGACATCGGCCCCGACCACCGGCTTCACGCCCTTGCCGCGCGCTTCCTTGTAATAGCGGATCAGCCCGAAGGCGTTGGCAAGGTCCGTCAGGGCGAGCGCGCCCATGCCATCGGCGGCGGCGGCCTTGACGGCGTCGTCGAGGCGGACGATGCCGTCCACGACGGAGTATTCGGAATGCAGGCGGAGGTGGACGAAGCGGGGTGCGGACATGGGCGACATTGTACCGGCTCGGCCTGCCTGCCGGCCTCCAATATTGCGTGCAGCCGATGCGTGCAGGCCGCTGCGCAAAGCTGATCGGGGCGCTTGGGAATGCGCGGCAGAAGCGCTCGCGCGCGGTATAATTTCGCCTTTCCTATCAGGCAGTTATCGCAAGCCGCCAACGCCCTTCCCGCCCTTCCGGGCGCGGCCGTGCAGGCGCCGTCCCTCATGCAGATCGTCAATATTTCCGCTTACAAATTCGTCTCGCTGGACGACATCGAGACCCTGCGCCCGGCCATGCGCGAGCGCTGCGAAGCGGCTGGCCTGAAAGGCACGATCCTGCTCGCGCCGGAGGGCATCAACATGTTCCTGGCCGGCCCGCGCGAAGCCATCGATGGATTCATGGCGTGGCTGCATGCCGACGCGCGCTTCGCCGATATCGCGCCCAAGGAAAGCCAGTCGGAAAACCAGCCCTTCAAGCGCATGCTGGTGCGCGCCAAGAAGGAAATCATCACCATGAAGATGCCGCTGATCCGCCCCGAAGACGGCCGCGCGCCGTCGGTGCGGCCGGTGGACCTGAAGCGCTGGCTGGACCAGGGGCATGACGACGAAGGCCGCCCGGTGGTGATGCTCGATACGCGCAATGACTTCGAAGTGGCGGTCGGCACGTTCGAAGACGCCGTCGAGTACGACATCGCCAAGTTCAGCGAATTTCCCGAGGCTGTCGCCGCGCACAAGTCGGAGCTGGAAGGCAAGACCGTGGTGTCGTTCTGCACCGGCGGCATCCGCTGCGAGAAGGCGGCGATCCATATGCAGGAAGCCGGTGTCGAGCGCGTGTACCAGCTCGAGGGTGGCATCCTGAAGTACTTCGAGGAAGTGGGCGGCAGCCACTATCGCGGTGATTGCTTCGTCTTCGACTACCGCACCGCGCTGAACCCGAACCTGGAGCCCGCCGGACCCAAGCAGTGCTTCGCCTGCCGTGCCGTGGTCACGCCGGAAGAACAACAGAGCCCGCACTACGTGATTGGCAAGAGCTGCCCGCACTGCATCGAGACAAAGCAGGCGGCAGCCTGAGAGAAGTCCGAGACGGCCGCTCAGGCCGCCAGCAGGTGGTAGAGATTGCGCAGCATGCCCGCGGTGGCGCCCCAGATAAAGCGGTGGCCGCCGTCATCGCGCGGATAGGGCATGGCGTAGAACAGGCGTTCGCCATCGACCCAGCGGAACAGGCGCCGCTCATGGTGTGACGGGTTCATCAGGAAGGCGAGCGGCACCTCAAAGACATCGGCCACTTCCGAGGCATCCGGGCGCAGCGTGAAACCATCGCGCACCAGGCCGACCACCGGGCTGACGTGAAACCCCGTTCCGGTAATGTAGTCAGGCAGCGCGCCCAGCACTTCCACGTAGTCGCGCGCCAGGCCCACCTCTTCTTCCGTTTCACGTAGCGCCGTATCGATGCGATTCGTGTCCCACTGCTCCTGCCTGCCGCCGGGGAAGCTGATTTGCCCCGCATGCGCACTCAGGTTGGCGTTGCGCTCGGTCAGCAGCACGGTCAGGCCGTCGCGACGCTCCACCAGCGGCACTAGCACGGCGGCATCGCGCAGTCCGCGGCTGCGGTCGTAGACGCGCGATTCGTCGGTCAGCTCCGGCGCCCAGGCGGGCGGCAACTCGAAGCGGTGCCGGATGAAGTCGACCTGCAGGCGCGGCTCGGTCAATGGCGCATTGCGCAAGTCGGTGTCGACGACGGGAAGGGATTCGGGATCGAAGGCGGGACGCATAACAAGTGCAAGTATGACAGAAGCGCGCAATTCGGCGCCGCAGCAAAATCGGGCTGCTGTCGGCGCGCCAATGCAAAAAGGGCACCCATGGGGTGCCCTTCCTGAGGAAACGCTGGCCGGGTCGCCCCGGCCGGCGGGTCCGGCTTACTCCGCAGCCTTGGCAGCGGCGGCAGCCTTCGAGACCAGCTTTTCCTTGATACGTGCGGACTTGCCCGAACGCTGGCGCAGGTAGTACAGCTTCGCGCGACGCACGTCGCCGCGACGCTTCACTTCGATGGCAGCGATCAGCGGCGAGTACAGCTGGAACGTACGTTCCACGCCTTCACCCGACGAGATCTTGCGCACGATGAAGGACGAGTTCAGGCCGCGGTTACGCTTGGCGATCACCACGCCTTCGTAGGCCTGCACGCGCTTGCGGGTACCTTCCACTACGTTCACGCTGACGATCACGGTGTCGCCGGGTGCGAATGCGGGGATGGTCTTGTTCGCGGTCAGGCGCGCGATCTCTTCCTTCTCGATCTGCTCGATGAGGTTCATCGTTTTTTCTCCGTAACCATCGTGCCGGCGTTGTATGCCCCAGGCATGTCCCGGGCCCCGGCAGAGGATGGGGTTTTACCTGGCGGGAGTTGCCTCCCGCCCTTCCTTCGCCGCCCATTCCGACAAGAATTTCTCGTCGGCGCGGGACAGCAAACCTTGTTCGCGAGCCGCCTCGATCAGGTCGGGGCGCTTTCTCGCGGTATTGGCCAGCGCCTGCTGGCGCCGCCATTTCTCGATCTCGGCGTGATGGCCCCCGAGCAGGATCTCGGGTACCCGCACGCCCTCATATTCTTCCGGCCGCGTGTAGTGCGGACAATCCAGCAGGCCGTTGACAAAGCTGTCCTGCACCGCGGACTGCGCGTCGCCCAGCACGCCGGGCAGGTGGCGCACCACCGCGTCGATCAACGCCATCGCCGGCAGTTCGCCGCCTGACAGCACGAAGTCGCCGAGGCTGATTTCCTCGTCCACGCGGCGGTCGATCAGCCGCTGGTCGATGGCCTCATAGCGGCCGCACAGCAGGACCAGGCCAGGCCGTTCGGCCAGCTCCATCACCTTGGCGTGCGACAGCGCCTTGCCTTGCGGCGACATCAGCACCACATGCGGCTGCGGCACGCCGGCTTGCGCCTGCGCTGCCACCGCGGCATCGATCGCATCGTCCAGCGGCTTGGCCAGCATTACCATGCCGGGGCCGCCGCCATAGGGGCGATCGTCGATGGTGCGGTAGTTGTCGACTGTGAAATCGCGTGGATTCCAGGTGCGCAACGCATACCGCTGCTGCTTGGCTGCCCGGCTGGTAATGCCCCAGTCGGTCAGCGCACGAAACATCTCGGGAAACAGCGTGATCACATCGAACTGCATCCGCTCTCCCCCTCCCGGGCACAATGCCGGGCTCAGTAATCGAGCCCCCAGTCCACCACGATGCGCTTGCCGGCGGTATCGACCGTGCGCAGGAACGCATCGACAAACGGGATCAGCCGTTCACCGGCCTTGCCGTCCGGCAGCGCGTAAGCAATCTGCAGGATCTGGTGGGCACCGTTATCGATCAGGCCGGATACTTCGCCCAGCAACTCGCCTTGCTCGTTGCTGACGCTGCAGCCGATCAGGTCGACCCAGTAAAACTCATCGTCTTCCGGCGCCGGAAAATCCGCACGCCGGATCCACACGCGACGGCCCCGGAGCGCTTCCGCAAGATTGCGGTCGGCAACGCCGGCAGCATTCGCCACCACCGTGCCGCTGTGCTCGCGCGACTGCGCGATCTTCACGCAGACCGGCTTGGCATGCTGCGCGTCGGCCGCCACCAGCCCCGCCTGCGGCGGCGCCAGCAACCACCAGCGCCGCGCATGCAGCAGTGCGGATGCGTCATTGGCATGCGGCTGGACCTTGATCCAGCCACGGATACCGTAGGCCGCGCCGACATAGCCGACTTCCACCAGGTCTTCCGGCAGGGCGTCGGCATACAGCAGCGCCGCGGGCATCTTGTGGGCCTTGAGGGCCTCGCCTTGATGGCCCTGCGGCCGGTTCAGCGGCCTCTGCTTGCGTTCAGTCACGTGCGCAACGAAGAACGTGCCCTTGCGGGCACGCTATAGTTCGCTTAGTCCGATGGACCGGCGGCAATCAGGCAGCAGCCTTGGCGCCTTGCTTGACCAGGCGGGCAACGGTCGGCGACAGCTGGGCGCCAACGCCTTGCCAGTAGGCCAGGCGGTCTTGCACCAGGCGCAGGCCTTCTTCGCCTTCCGAAGCCAGCGGGTTGTAGAAGCCAACGCGCTCAATGAAACGGCCATCGCGACGGTTGCGCGAATCGGTAGCGACGATGTTGAAGAACGGGCGCTTCTTGCTGCCGCCGCGAGCCAGACGGATAACGACCATGGGATGATTCCTCAGAAAACGGGTGTCCGGGTGTTCAAACGAACACGAAACACAAGAGTATAGCCCAGTTTCCGAGGCCAAACAAACACTTAGGTGATTGACGTGCCGGTGCCCTGCAGGCATCGTGGCAAAAACCGCGACAGGAGGCCCGACATGCGCCCGCATCTGCACTTCTTGCTTCGTAGTGTACGGCAGTCCGCCCTGCTCGCCGTGGTTCTGCTGGCAGGCAGCGCGGCGGCGGCGCTGCCGCTCGATCAGATCAAGCTGCCGCCCGGCTTTCGCATCGACGTACTGACGCAGGACGTGCCGGGCGCACGCGCCATGGCGCTGTCTCCGGCGGGCACGCTGTTCGTCGGCACGCTCCGGGAGGGCAAGGTCTACGCGGTGACCGACGCGCTCGGCGCCAGACCGCGCGTTCGGACCATCACCAGCGGCCTGCGCATGCCGGCCGGCGTTGCCCTGCGAGATGGCAGCCTGTACGCCTCGTCCGTGTCCAGAATCGTACGCTTTGATAATGTCGAAGCCCGCCTGGACAATCCGCCAGAGCCGGTGGTGGTAAGCGACCGCTTTCCCACCGACACGCACCACGGCTGGAAATTCATCGCCTTCGGGCCGGATGGATACCTGTACGTTCCGGTCGGCGCGCCCTGCAACATCTGCGCAAAGGACGAGAACCGCTACGCCAACATCATGAAGATGAAGCCCGACGGCAGCGACCTGCAGGTGGCTGCCCGGGGCGTGCGCAATACCGTCGGCTTCGACTGGCATCCGGCCACGCGCGAGCTATGGTTCACCGACAACGGCCGCGACCGCATGGGCGATGACGTGCCGGACGATGAGCTGAACCGCGCCACCGCGACCAACCAGCATTTCGGCTATCCGTACTGCCACGCCGGCAACGTCGCCGACCCCGAGTACGGCAGCCAGCGCGCGTGTTCGGAGTTCGTCGGCCCCGTGGCGCGGCTGGGCGCGCATGTGGCCGCGCTCGGTATGCGCTTCTACACCGGCAACCAGTTCCCGCCGGCGTACCGCAACAACGTGTTCATCGCCGAACACGGCAGCTGGGATCGCAGCGAGCCATCCGGCTACCGCGTCGTGCGGGTGGTGCTGGACGAATCCGGCAAGGCCGTCCGGCAGGAAGTGTTTGCCCAGGGATGGCTGCGCGGCAGGCACCCGTGGGGCCGCCCTGCCGACGTGCTCGTCGCCCCTGACGGCTCGCTGCTGGTCAGCGACGACCTGGCCGGCGCGATCTACCGGATCCGCTACGCGCCGTAGCCGGAGACAACCCGCGCAATGCCCGCAAAGCCGCCGAAACACGGGGAAAAGCAAGGGCCGTGCGTCCGAAACAATCCGTTACACCGGTAACGCGCTTGGCATAGCGCGACCCGATGGCCCATGCGTACCATGAACCCATCTTCCAACAGCAACTTAGCGCGACAGGACCCTGGGAATCCGCATGATCACCCGCTCTCTCCTGCGCGACCTGGTGGCTGGCATCCTGGTGGCCTCGGGCCTGGTCGGCGCGGTAGCCGCCAGTCATGCCCAGGTCGCGTTCTGGCAACAAGGCCGTGCTGATGCCCGGCCGGTGCGGCTGCAGGCCGGCGACGGCTGGCAGGTCGCCAGCGTGCGCGCCGAAAGCCGCGATCACGTACAGGCGCAGATCGACCGCATGGAAGCCCGCGCCCGCGCAGACGACCGCCTGAGCGGCCGCCGAGCCGCCGCCATGCAAGGCGCTCGCGACGACAACCGTGCGCGGGCCCAGGATTCGCGCAACAACTCTTCCGACGCCCGCAACGACTCGCGCCCCACCAACGTGGGTCCCGGCTGGCAGGCACGCGGCCGCGACAACGGCGGACGCTGATTCGCCTTGCGGCCGGCGCTCACGCGGCGCCGGCGCCTTGCGGAATTCGCTGCGGAACTCGCCCCGCGTCCCGATTGTCTCTATTGAGTGTGTGTCCCACTTTCACGGTGCCGCACACAGGCTGCCGCCCGGCGCTGCCCGGGGCTCACAGCGTGCCGTCCAGTGCAGACGGCAATCGAACTGACCTGCCTCTGCCCGACACCTCCTGTCGGACCCGATCATGACAGCTCGGGCGCAGCCTCCAGAATGACAATAATTCTGTGAGGTTTGTCATGTCACCCCTCCTTAGCGACCTGGTCGAACACGCAGGCCAGTTATCGCTGTCGATCTTGTTCATGGGCATCCTGACCCTGGTCCTTTACGGCGAAACGCATATCAGCGAACACGCGGCCATCTTTATCAAGAGCCTGCTCGCGGGCGGCTGGCATTAGCGTCGCACTGCGCGTCTGCTGATGCACTTCCCCTCCCTGGCCGTGACCGCCGGCGTACAATGACTGCCGGCTGGCACGCGTGTGCCGCCGTTTTTCCTGAACTGCCACGCACGCCCCTACGCCATGCCTGCCGCCACGCCAGCCAGTCCCGCAACCACTCGCGCCCCCGCCCCGTCTCGCGGCAAGTCCAAGCTATTGACGGTCGCACTGGCGTTTCTGTTCGGCAGCCTCGGGGCGCACCGCTTTTATCTGGGCGGGCTGCGCGACGTGTACGGCTGGGCCCACCTGCTGGGGTTGCTGGCCGGCGCCGTCGGTATTGCCTCGATGGCGACCGATGCCGGGACACCCGCGCTCAACTGGACGTTTGCCGTTGCCGGCGGGGTCTCGGTCATCAGTGCCTTCCTTGCCGCAATCGTCTATGGGCTGCGCCCGGACGACAAGTGGGACGCACGCTTCAATCCCCATGGGAAGCCCACGCGCTCCGGCTGGCCGGTCGTGATCCTGGTGATCCTGTCTCTGCTGATCGGCACCGGCCTGCTGATGGCGGGGCTGGCCATCAGCTTCCAGACCTTCTTCGAATCGCAGGTCGAGGCAGCGCGCGAACTTTCGCAATAACCGCGACGGCGGCGCCATGCATTTCGACCTGCTCGACGTCGCCGTCTTTGCCCGCGCCGCGGCACTGGGCAACCTGTCCGCGGCGGCACGCGACCTTGGCTTGTCCACTTCCACGGCCAGCGCCCGGCTGGGCCGGCTCGAACAAGCACTGGGCAGCCGCTTGCTGCATCGCACCACGCGCCGTCTGGCGCTGACAGCGGACGGCGAGCGCTTCCTGTCGCATGCCGAGCAATTGCTGGCGACGGCGGAGCTGGCGGCGCAATCGGTAGGCAGCAGCGCCGAGCAACCGCGCGGACAGCTGCGCGTGACAATGCCGGCTTCGTTCGGCCGCCAGCATGTCTCACCTGCCCTGCCCGATTTCCTCGCCATTTACCCCGACATCACGCTGGATCTGCGCCTGACCGATCAGGTCATCGGGCTGGTCGACGCTAGCATCGACGTGGCGCTGCGCATGGGCGTACTGCCCGACTCCACGCTGGTGGCGCGCCCGCTGGCCCCAAGCCGCCGCGTGATCTGCGCTGCGCCGGCGTACTTGCGCGAACGCGGCGTGCCGCGCCATCCCGACGACCTGCGCGCGCACAACTGCCTGCTGCTGGCCGACCAGTCGGCCTGGCGCTTCGACACGCCGCTGGGCGAGACCGTGGTCCATGTACGCGGCAACCTGCGGGCAGATAATGGCGAAGTGATTCGCGATGCGCTGGTCGCGGGCGTCGGCATTGCGCTCAAGTCGACCTGGGATGTCGGCCCGTTGTTGCGCAGCGGCGAGCTGGTGACAGTGCTGGACGAATACCCGGTGCTGCCGGCCGTCTCGATCTGGGCGGTCTTCCCCAGCCGCCACCTCGTGCCAGCCAAGACGCGCGCCTTTGTCGACTTCTTTGCCGAGCGCTTTGGCGATCCGCCTTACTGGGACCTGCCTGACGATGGCAATCTCGGAAAGCGCTGAGTGCTGCATGTAATTGTGCGCGGTCAAGGCGGACGCAATCGGCAATTCCCCTTTCGCGCAAATCGCCCATACTGGAAAAACCGTCCGATCCTGGCGGCGACATGCGCAGCGGAGCCTGGCTCAGGCGGCGCAAAGGAGCACCAATCGACATGCCAACGTATGACGAAGGACGCCTGGCAGCCATCGCCGTCAGGCTGGCGCTTTCCTCCGGACTGCCGCCATCGAGCGCGAAGGCCGCGCTGGACCTGGCCAGCCGCATGATCGGCGACCAGCAGGCCACCGAAGCCGCTCAGAACAAGGAACCCTGCGGATCGTCCTTGCCGCTTGGCCCTACGGGTGGCCGAAACCGCGAAGTATCCAGTTCGAACCGGTTATAGCGGAAGCCGAGCCGGTCGGCGGCCTTGTAGAAGCGCTGACGCAGCAAGTCCGCCCACACGCCCGTGCCCCGCATGCGCGTGGCAAAGCTGGCATCGTAAGCTTTGCCTTCGCGCATGTCGCGGACGCGGTTCATGACCCGCTCGGCGCGGTCGGGGAAATGGGCCAGCAGCCATTCCTCGAACAGCGGTCGCACTTCCCATGGCAGCCGCAGCACGATGTAGTTCGCATAGACGGCGCCCGCCTCGCGTGCCGCTTCCAGCACACGATCCAGATCAGGCTCGGTGATAAACGGGATCACTGGGGCAATGCTCACCCCCACCGGGATGCCGGCGTCGGTCAGCGTGCGGATCGTGCGCAGCCGCCGTGACGGCGTCGCCGCGCGCGGCTCAAGCGTGCGCGCGATGTCCGCATCCAGCGTGGTAATGGTCACGGCAGCCACCGCCAGCCGCTTGGCGGCCATCGGCGCCAGCAGGTCAATATCACGCTCGATCAATGAAGACTTGGTGATCAGTGCGACCGGATGGTCGTGCTCGCTCAACACCTCGAGGATGCCGCGGGTAATGCGCTGCTCGCGTTCGATCGGCTGGTAGGCGTCGGTGTTGACGCCCAGCGCAATAGTCTCGCAGCGGTATGTGGGGCGCGCCAGGGCCTCCCGCAGCTTGTCGGCTGCGTTGGCCTTGGCGAACAGCCGGGTTTCGAAGTCGAGGCCGGGCGACAGGTCCAGGTAGGCGTGCGTGGGTCGTGCGAAACAGTAGATACAGCCGTGTTCGCAGCCGCGGTACGGGTTCAGCGAGACGTCGAACGGGATATCCGGTGACGCGTTGCGCGTCAGGATCGAACGCGCGCGCTCGATGCGTACCTGGGTGCGCAGCGGCGGCAACGGCGTTTCCGGCGCGGGTGCGGTGTTGGAGACTGGCTCGGAATGTCCCTGCCCGACCGCAGCGGCCGGCTCGCCCATGGCCGGACTATCCCAGCCGTCATCGAAGGCTTCGCGCTGGTCCCGCTCGAATCGTCCCCGCAGGTTGCTGACCGCGCCACGCCCCTTGCGGGCGACGGGCGACCGCTTGCCTGGCTCGGGCCATCGCGTATCTGCATCGGCTTCAGCGCTCGGCCGCTGCCCGGGACGCACAGTGTCTGTCGGTGGATTCGTGGGGCGCTTCATGATTGCCGGCATCGATCGCCTGGCTTGGGTGGTCAGGTCGGCTGGCTCTTGTCCTCGACCGAGATTGCCAGCGTTTCCTTGATTTCTTCCATTACGACATAGCTTTTCGACTGCGCGGCGCCGGGCAACTGCAGCAGGATGTCGCCCAGCAGCCGCCGGTATTCCCCGATCTCGCGGATGCGCGCCTTGATCAGATAGTCGAAATCGCCCGATACGAGGTGACATTCCAGCACTTCCGGGATGCGCAGCACTTCGCGCCGGAACTGCTCGAACATATTGCCCGATTTATTGCCGAGCGAGATCTCCACGAATACCAGCAGCGCGCTGCCCAGCAGGGAAGGGTTCAGCCGCGCGTAGTAGCCCATGATGACACCATCGCGCTCCAGGCGCTTGACCCGCTCGATGCAGGGCGTGATGGTCAGGCCCACCGCCTCCGCCAGGTCTTTCATCGAGATCCTGCCGTCGGCCTGCAGCAGCGTCAGGATCCTGCGGTCGAGCCGATCGAGGGTGCGAACGGGCTGGCGACTGATTCTCATGAATTTTTCCTGTTTTAGGGAGAAAATCGGTAACTATGACTGGTTCGTATTCAATAGTATAGAGACAAATCCTTCATCAACCTGACATCGTAGTTGGGAGCCCCCGAAATGCGCGTTCTCGTACTTGGCAGTGGCGTAATTGGCGTCACCAGTGCGTGGTACCTGGCCAAGGCCGGTCACGAAGTGACCGTCGTCGATCGCGAGGCGGGGCCCGCGCTCGGCACCAGCTTTGCCAACGCGGGGCAGATTTCCCCGGGCTATGCGTCGCCATGGGCGGCACCCGGCGTGCCGCTGAAGGCGATCAAGTGGATGTTCCAGGAACACGCTCCGCTGTCCATCCGACCGGACGGCACGCTGTTCCAGTTGCAATGGATGTGGCAGATGCTGCTGAACTGCAGCGCCGAGCGCTATGCCGTGAACAAAGAGCGCATGGTGCGGCTGGCCGAATACAGCCGCGACTGCATCCGCGCCCTGCGCGCGGAAACCGGCATCGCTTATGAAGGTCGCCAGCAAGGCACGCTGCAGGTGTTCCGCACCGACGAGCAGCTGCAAGGCGCGGCCAAGGACATCGCCGTACTGGAAGAAGCCGGCGTGCCCTACCAGTTGCTTTCGCGCGAAGAACTCGCCGCGAGCGAACCGGCGCTGGCCGCAGTCAGCCACAAGCTGAGCGGCGGCCTGCGCCTCCCCAACGATGAGACCGGCGACTGCCAGTTGTTCACCACGCGGCTTTCGCACATGGCCGAAATGCTGGGTGTCAGGTTCCTGTACAACCGCTCGATCGACAGCCTGATGACCCAGGGCGATGCCATCATCGGCGCCGTCGTCAACGGCGAGCCGATCGTCGCCGACCTGGTCGTCGTGGCGCTGGGCAGCTGGTCGACACAGCTGGTGAAGCCGTTCCTGTCGGGCATGTCCAACCTGCCGGTGTACCCGCTCAAGGGCTTTTCGATCACGGTGCCGCTCAGCGACGCCTCGCGCAGCCCGGTGTCGACGGTGCTCGATGAAACCTACAAGGTCGCCATCACGCGCTTCGACGATCGCATCCGCGTCGGCGGCATGGCGCAGATCGTCGGCTATGACCGCAGCCTCGACCCGGCCAAGCGCCGCACGCTCGAACACGTGGTCACCGACCTGTTCCCCGGCGCCGGCGATGTCAGCCAGGCTACGTTCTGGACCGGCCTGCGCCCGATGACGCCGGACGGCACGCCGATCATCGGCCCGACGCAGGTACGCGGCCTGTGGCTGAACACCGGACACGGCACGCTGGGTTGGACCATGGCCTGCGGTTCCGGCAAGCTATTGTCGGACCTGGTTTCTGGCACTTCGCCGGTGATTCGCGCCGATGACCTTTCGGTGGGACGCTACCTCAAGCCCACGCGCCATCATGTGGCGCCACGGCCGGCGCATGCCTGACAGCGGCGGCACATTGGCAACGCAAGGGCGGCCCCGGTGGCCGTCCTTTTTGTTCAGCTGACGTCGCGGGCTTCCGCAGCAATGGGCAGACGCAAAAAAGCCGTTCGCGGGAAATCCCGGGAACGGCTCCTTTTGCGAACATTGCCGGCCGCGTCACCTGCATCACGGCCGGCAAGCTGACGGCATCAGCCCAGCGCGGCCACCAGCTCCGGCACCACAGTGTTCAGATCGCCCACCAGGCCGTAGTCGGCCACGGAGAAGATCGGGGCTTCGGCATCCTTGTTGATCGCGACGATCACCTTGGAGTCCTTCATGCCGGCCAGGTGCTGGATCGCGCCCGAGATACCGACGGCGATGTACAGCTGCGGCGCCACGATCTTGCCGGTCTGGCCGACCTGGTAGTCGTTCGGCACGAAGCCGGCGTCAACGGCGGCGCGCGAGGCACCCAGCGCAGCGCCCAGCTTGTCGGCCAGCGGCGTCAGCACCTTGGTGTAGTTCTCGCCAGAACCCACGCCACGGCCACCCGAGACGATGATCTTGGCAGCGGTCAGTTCCGGACGGTCGCTCTTGGCCACTTCGCGCGAAACGAACTGCGAAACGCCCGCATCGGCCACGGCCGGCAGGGTTTCGACGGCGGCCGAGCCACCTTCGGCAGCGGCGGCGTCAAAGGCGGTGCCGCGCACGGTGATCACCTTGATCTTGTCTTCCGACTTGACCGTGGCGATGGCGTTGCCGGCGTAGATCGGGCGCTCGAAGGTGTCCGGGGCATCGACCTTGGAGATTTCCGAGATCTGGGCCACGTCCAGCTTGGCGGCCACGCGCGGCAGGATGTTCTTGCCGTACGGGGTGGCCGGGGCCAGGATGTGCGAGTAGTCGTTGGCGATGGCCAGCGCCTGCTCGGCCACATTCTCGGCCAGGCCGTCGCCAAAGTAGGCGGCGTCGGCCAGCAGGACCTTGGTCACGCCGGCGATCTTGGCGGCAGCGTCAGCCGCGGCCTTGGCGTTGGAACCGGCCACCAGCACGTGCACGTCGCCGCCGCATTGGGCTGCGGCGGTCACGGTGTTCAGCGTGGCGCCCTTGATCGATTGATTGTCGTGTTCAGCAATGACGAGTGCAGTCATGTTATTTCTCCCCCGCGCTCTCAGATAACCTTGGCTTCGTTCTTCAGCTTCTGCACCAGCGTCGCGACGTCCGGCACCATCACACCGGCGCTGCGCTTGGCAGGCTCGACCACCTTCAGGGTCGACAGGCGCGGCTTCACATCCACGCCGAGGTCTTCCGGCTTGACAGTATCCAGCGGCTTCTTCTTGGCCTTCATGATGTTCGGCAGCGTGACGTAGCGCGGCTCGTTCAGGCGCAGATCGGTCGTCACCACCGCCGGCAGCTTCAGCGACAGCGTTTCCAGGCCGCCGTCGACTTCACGGGTCACCGATGCCTTGCCATCGGCCACAACCACCTTCGAGGCGAACGTGGCTTGCGGCAGGCTGGCCAGCGCGGCCACCATCTGGCCGGTCTGGTTCGAGTCATCGTCGATGGCCTGCTTGCCCAGGATCACCAGCTGCGGCTGCTCCTTGTCGATCAGCGCCTTCAGCAGCTTGGCCACGGCCAGCGGTTGCAGGTCTTCGTTCGACTCCACCAGGATGCCGCGGTCGGCACCGATGGCCATCGCGGTGCGCAGGGTTTCCTGGCACTGCGTGACACCGCACGAGACGGCGACGACTTCGGTGACGACGCCGGCTTCCTTCAGGCGCACGGCCTCTTCCACGGCGATTTCGTCGAACGGGTTCATGCTCATCTTGACGTTGGCCAGATCGACGCCCGTGCCGTCCGCCTTGACGCGGACCTTGACGTTGTAATCCACCACCCGCTTGACTGCGACGAGTACTTTCATGCGCTCACTCCACTGATAGCTGATAGTCAGAAATTTTGTTCGCTCGTCATTATAACCACCGGGTTGGCGGCTCTCCTGTTTTTCGAACGATCGTACTATTTTATCGGCAAAATGATGCCGGGCATAGCCCGGCAGTCACCAGCCGCCCGGAGATTGTGCGGGAAATTGAGGCTTGCGCACATCGTCTGATTGGACGGAAACCTCAAAGTGACCGGTACTTAACCGTAATTACCAGGCGGTGATCACGGATTCCTTGAAAGTTGAATTCACGTATTGCTTGATTTCGGGCGAGTGGTACGCCTTCATCAGCTTGGCCACCCACGGCTTGCTCTTGTCGGCCTCGCGAATCGCGATCAGGTTGGCGTACGGACCCTTCGGGCCTTCCATGGCAATCGCATCCTTGGTCGGCGACAGGCCGGCCGATTCCGCGTAGTTGCCGTTGATCGCGGCGGCATCCAGGTCATCCAGCGAGCGCGGCAGTTGCGCGGCGTCCAGTTCGACGATGCGGATTTTCTTCGGGTTCTCGGCGATATCCAGCGGGGTCGCCTTCAGGCCGGCGTTGGGCTTGAGCTTGATCAGGCCCTTGCTTTGCAGCAGCAGCAGGCCGCGACCGCCGTTGGTCGGATCGTTGGGCACGCCCACGCGCGCGCCCTGCTTGAGCTGGTCGAGCGACTTGATCTTCTTGGAATACACGCCCATCGGGAAGGTCACGGTGTAGGCGATGTGCGTGAACTTGTAGCCGCGGTCCTTGATCTGGGCTTCCAGGTACGGCAGGTGCTGGTAGCTGTTGGCATCCAGGTCGCCGGCGGCCAGCGCGGCGTTGGGCTGGATGTAGTCGCTGAACTCGACCACCTGGATGTTCAGACCGTCCTTGGCGGCGACTTTCTTCACCTGTTCCATGATCTGGGCGTGCGGGCCGCCGGTCACGCCGATCTTGATCGGCTTCTCCTGGGCGATCGCGCCGGTTGCCAGCGAGGCGCCGAGCGCGGCGCCAAGCATCCATTGCAGCAGGTTGCGACGTTGCATGATGTACGTTCCTATCTCTAGAAGTAGTTTGGTTCAGCGGTGGCTGATGCGCCGGACCAGCCAGTCGCCGAAGCTTTGCACCGCCTGCACGAAGATGATCAGGATGACCACCACCGCTACCATCACCTCGGTGATGTAGCGCTGGTAGCCATAGCGGATGCCGAGGTCGCCCAGGCCGCCGCCGCCGATCGCGCCGGCCATGGCCGAGTAGCCGACCAGGCTGACGAAAGTGATGGTCAGGCCGGCAACGATGCCGGGCATGGCCTCGGGCAACAGCACCTTCCACACGATCTGGCCGGTGGTAGCGCCCATCGACTGGGCAGCCTCGACCAGGCCCTTGTCGACCTCGCGCAGCGCGCTTTCGACCAGGCGGGCAATAAAGGGGATCGCCGCGATGGTCAGCGGCACGATCGCCGCGGTGGTACCGATCGACGAACCCACGATAAAGCGCGTGAACGGAATCACCACCACCAGCAGGATGATGAACGGGATCGAACGCACCGCATTGACCACCACACCGATGGTGCGGTTGAACAGCGGGTGCGACAGCACGCCGCCGCGGTTGGTCAAGTGCAGCAGCACCCCCAGCGGCACGCCCAGCAGCGAGCCGACCACGCCGGAGATCGCCACCATCAGCAGTGTCTCGTTGAACGAGGTCAGGAACAGGTCAAACATTTCAGACCACATGCTCGAACTCCTCCACCACGACGCCTTGCGCCTGCAGGTATTCCATCGCCGCCTTCACGTCGGCCAGCTCGCCGGTCGCCATGATCGCCAGCGAGCCGAAGGCCTGGCCCTGGATCTCGTCGATATGGCCGTGCAGGATATTGAAGTCCAGCCCGTAGCGGCGGATCGCCTGCGCCAGCACCGGCTGGTCGACGCCCTCGCCGGTGAACGCGAGGCGGTAGACATGGTCGCGGCCGTTGCCGAGCCGGCTCTCGACGCGCTTGAGCACGCTAGCCGGCAGCTCCTGCGAAATGACATCGCCGATCATGGCGCGGGTGACGTCGTGCTGCGGGCGCAGGAACACGTCGATCACGCGCCCTTGCTCGACCACCTGGCCGGCCTCGAGCACCGCGACGCGGTCGCACACCTGCTTGATGACCTCCATCTGGTGCGTGATCATCACGATGGTCAGGCCCAGGTCGCGGTTGATCTGCTTGAGCAGTTCCAGGATGGAACGCGTGGTTTCCGGGTCCAGCGCCGAAGTGGCTTCGTCCGACAGCAGCACCTTGGGCTTGCTCGCCAGCGCGCGCGCAATGCCCACGCGCTGCTTCTGCCCGCCGCTGACCTGCGCCGGATAGCGGTCTTTCAGCGCCGACAGCCCGACCAGTTCCAGCAGCGGCAGCACCGTGGCGGCGATTTCCGCCTTGGGCTTGCCGGCCAGTTCCAGCGGCAGCGCCACGTTGTCGTAGACGGTACGCGACGACAGCAGGTTGAAATGCTGGAAGATCATGCCGATCTCGCGCCGGGCCAGGCGCAGCGCGCCGTTGTCCAATGCGGTCAGATCCTGGCCGTCGACGATGACGCGGCCGCTGGTGGGCCGGTTCAGCAGGTTGATGGCGCGAACCAGCGTGCTCTTGCCGGCGCCGCTGCGGCCGATGATGCCGAAGACTTCGCCCGCCGCAATCGACAGGCTGATGTCCCGCAATGCATGCACGTCGCCTGACGCGCCGGGGAAGCGCTGCGACAGTCCTTGCAGTTCGATCATGTAAAGGTGACCAAAAGAAAACGGCAACAGGCGAGGTTGTCTCGAGCGCTGTTGCCGCACTTATTTTTGTGAAGCGGGTATTTTATGCGATTCGCTTCATACCATAAACGAATTTTTACCGATGTCTTTATGCACACCCAGCATAAAGAGCATCGAGAAGTCGACTATTCGCCACGCCAGGACGGCGCACGCTTGTCGAGGAAGGCCTGCACGCCTTCCAGCGCGGAGTCATCCATCATGTTGCAGGCCATGGTCTGCCCGGCCAGCTGGTAGGCGGCTTCGATACCCATTTCAAGCTGGCGGTAGAACAGCCCCTTGCCGGCGGCGACGGCCGCTGCCGGCTTGGCGCAGATGCTGGCCGCCAGCCGCGCCACCTCGTCGTCCAGTGCGGCGGCCGGCACCACGCGGTTGACCAGCCCGCGCTCGCGCGCGGTGGCGGCATCGATCATGTCGCCGGTCAGCAGCATTTCCATTGCCTGCTTGCGGTGCAGGTTGCGCGACAGCGCCACGCCCGGCGTCGAGCAGAACAGACCGAGGTTGACGCCAGACACCGCAAAGCGCGCGTCATCGGCGGCAACGGCGAGGTCGCACATCGCCACCAGCTGGCAGCCGGCCGCGGTGGCGATGCCTTGTACCCGCGCGATCACGGGCTGCGGCATCTTCTGGATCGTCATCATCACGCGTGTGCAGCGGTCGAACAAGCGCCGGTAGTAGTCGTGCGACGGCGTTGCGCGCATCTCGCGCAGGTCATGGCCGGCGCAGAAGGCCTTGCCCGCACCGGCCAGCACCACCACGCGCACGGCATCGTCGGCGGCGAGCCGGCGGAAAGTCTCGGCCAGCGCGTCCAGCAGGCCTTCCGACAAGGCGTTGAAGGCCTGCGGCCGGTTCATGGTCACGCGCACCACGCCCTCGGCATCTCGCGTTTCAGTCAGCAGCGGCGCGTTCACGCGCGCATCGTTCTCGGCCATGGCGGCTGCCTCCTATCGTTCCAGCAGGACTTTCAAGTGGGCCAGCACACTGCGGCCGAGCGCGCTAAGGTTGTAGCCGCCTTCCAGGCAGCTGACAATGCGCCCCTGCGCGTGCGTGCGCGCCACGTCAACAAGCTGGCCGGTGATCCACGCATAGTCCTGCTCCACCAGGCCCATCTGCCCCAGGTCGTCCTCGCGGTGCGCGTCGAAGCCGGCCGAGATGAACAGCATCTGCGGGCGGAACTCATTCAGCCGCGGCAGCCAGATGGTCTCGACCACCTCGCGCACGGCCATGCCATTGGTGTAGGCTGGCAGCGGAATATTTGCCATATTGGCCGCCAGGTGCTCGGTGCCGCTGTACGGGTAGAACGGGTGCTGGAAAAAACTGCACATCAGTACATGCTCGTCGCCGCGGAAGGCCGACTCGGTGCCGTTGCCGTGGTGGACATCGAAATCGATGATGGCGACGCGTTCCAGCCCATGCGCCTGCAGCGCGTGGCGTGCGGCAATGGCCACGTTGTTGAAGAAGCAGAAGCCCATGGCGCGGTCCGGCTCGGCATGGTGGCCGGGCGGGCGTACGCAGCAGAAAGCGTTCTCGAACTCGCCCGAGATCACCGCATCGGTCGCTGCCACCGCGGCGCCGGCGGCCAGCGTGGCCGCGCTCAGGGTGTGGGCGTTCATCGACGTATCCGGGTCGATCGGGTAGTAGCCGCTGGCCGGGCTGGCGCTTTCCAGCGAATCGACATAGCCGGCCAGGTGTACGCGCTCAATCTGTTCGCGCGTGGCCGGCGTCGGCTCGCGGCGCTCCAGCAGCCCGTCCAGGCCGTGTGAAATCAGGTGATCCTCGATCGCCTGCAGGCGTTCCGGACACTCGGGATGAAAATGCCCCATCTCGTGCCGTTGGAACTCGGGGTGCGTGTAATAGCCTGTCGGCATCTCTTATCGTCGCTCTGTTGTCTCCATTCGCTACGTTAGCACAGGGCAGGCCCGGCCACCCAATGCGCGTCCTCGCGGCGGGCGCGCGTTGAGCCGGGTCGCGCGCCGGGTCGCACAAGTTCGCGCCGAGTCGCTCCAGTGGCATCCGCTATACTCGGAGCGACTTGCAAAGGACACCATGACCGACACCCAGCGCTCACTGCGACGCCCCCTGCTGGGCGCCGCGCTTTCCGCTGCCGCACTCGGACTCTGCGGCCTCTCCCCCAGCCTTCTCGCCGCCGGCAAGCGCCGCGTCAGCGTGCGTGAAGAAGAAATCGAACCCGGCCGTTACCGCGACAACCCGCAAACCCGCGTCTTTATCGATGAAATGGCGGCGCGCCATGGCTTCGACCGCGGCACGTTGCAGGACTGGTTCAGCCAGGCGGTCTATTCCTCGACCGTGGTGCGGCTGATCATGCCGCCCGCCACCACCGGACGCAAAAGCTGGCGCGCCTACCGCTCGCGCTTTATCGAGCCGATCCGCATCAACGCCGGCGTGCGCTTCTGGCAGGACAACCGCGACACGCTGCGCCGCGCCGAGGCCGAATACGGCGTGCCGGCCTCGGTGATCGTCGGCATCATTGGCGTGGAGACCATCTATGGCCGCGACATGGGCACGTTCCGCGTGCTCGATTCGCTGTCGACGCTGGCCTTCGACTACCCCGACACGCCGAACCGCGCCGCGCGCTCCACGCTGTTCCGGAACCAGCTGGCCGACTACCTGCTGTGGTGCCGCGATACGCGCACCGATGTGTACTCGGTGCTGGGCTCATACGCCGGCGCGATCGGCATCCCGCAGTTCATGCCGACCAGCCTGCGCGAATACGCCATCGACTACGACAACAATGGCCGCATCGATCTGCGCAACAGCCCGACCGATGCGATCGGCAGCGTGGCGCGTTTCCTGCAGCTGCACGGCTGGGAACCGGGCCGGCCCGTGGTATGGCGCATTGCCGGCGACAGCGGCAGCCTGGGCGTCGCCACCGCGGCGGCGGATGGCGAGCCGTGGCCGACGCGCACGCTCAATCAACTGACCCGCGCCGGCCTGCGCGTGGACGAGCCCATCGACACGGCGCGCGAAGGCGAGACCGGCGTGCTGGTGGTGGACCTGCCCACGCCGGACCAGCCGACCGAGTATTTGATGGGCCTGCGCAACTTCTATGTGCTGACGCGCTACAACCGCAGCTTCTTCTACGCGCTGGCGGTGTACCAGTTGGGCGAAGCGGTCAAGGCGGCAATGGGCTGAGCCACGCCTGACACCCGGACGCAAAAAAGCCTCGCTTGCGCGAGGCTTTTCTGTCTGGCATCGCCGCCCGGATCAGGCCGGGGTCAGGCCGGAAACACGCCGGTCGACAAGTAGCGGTCCCCGCGATCGCACACCACGAAGACGATGGTGGCGTTCTCCACTTCCTCGGCGATCCGCAGCGCGACGCACAATGCGCCGGCCGCCGAGATGCCGCAGAAGATGCCCTCTTCAGCCGCCATGCGCCGCGCCATGTACTCGGCATCGGCCTGGCTCACCGGCTCGGTGCGGTCGATATGCGCGGGGTCATAGATCTTGGGCAGGTAGGCTTCCGGCCACTTGCGGATGCCCGGGATGCGAGAGCCTTCAGCCGGCTGGGCACCGATGACCTGGATCGCCGGGTTCTGCTCTTTCAAATAGCGCGACACGCCGGTGATGGTGCCGGTGGTGCCCATCGCCGAAACAAAATGGGTGACACGGCCGTCGGTATCGCGCCAGATCTCGGGGCCGGTGCCTTCGTAATGGGCTTGCGGGTTGTCCGGGTTGGCGAACTGGTCGAGGATCACGCCCTTGCCTTCGCGCTCCATCGCGTCCGCCAGGTCGCGGGCGTATTCCATGCCGCCCTTCACCGGTGTCAGGACGATCTCGGCACCGTAGGCCGCCATGCTCTGCCGGCGCTCCAGGCTCAGGTCCTCGGGCATGATCAGCACCATCTTGTAGCCGCGGATGGCGGCCGCCATGGCCAGCGCGATGCCGGTATTGCCCGAAGTGGCCTCGATCAGCGTATCGCCCGGCTTGATGCGGCCACGCGCCTCGGCGCGGGCAATCATCGATACCGCCGGGCGGTCCTTGACCGAACCGGCGGGGTTGTTGCCTTCCAGCTTGCCGAGAATCACATTGCCGCGCGCATCGTTGGCGGCACCGGGAATGCGCTGCAGTCTGACCAGCGGCGTATTGCCGATGGTGTCTTCAATTGTCTTGTAAGCCATGGGGGAGGGGGTGGGCGATGGTAGGTCAGGTTCGCCGGCCATTGTAATCCAGTCACCTTTCCCTCGCCGGCAGACGGGATTTGCACCAATGCCCCTCGCTTCCCCGCGCGGCTCAGTCGGCCTCGTGGTTGCCTTCGCCCAGCAGGTGGTACAGCAGGATGCAGCCAAAGGTTGCGGTACCGATGCCGCCCAGCGTCATGCCGCCCAGCTTCAGCGTCAGGTCGCCCGCAGCCACCGTCAACGTGGCGCCGACCGTGATCAGGTTGCGCGAGCTGGAGAAGTCCACTTTGTTCTGCACCCAGATCCGGCCCGCAGTCGCGGCGATCAGGCCGAACACCACGATGGTCAGGCCGCCGATCACCGGTCCGGGGATGGTCAGGATCAGCGCGCCGAACTTGGGCGAAAAGCCCAGCACAATGGCCACCGCCGCCGCCACCACGAAGATCAGCGTGGAGTAGATCTTGGTGACCGCCATCACGCCCATATTTTCGGCATAGGTGGTCACGCCGGTGCCGCCGCCGCTGGCCGACAGCATGGTCGCAATGCCGTCGCCGATAAACGCGCGGCCGATATACGGATCGAGGTTACGGCCCGTCATCACGCCAATGGCCTTGATGTGGCCGAGGTTCTCTGCCACCAGCACGATCGCCACCGGTGCGATCAGCAGCATGGCGCTGACCTCGAACGCCGGTGCGGTGAACGCAGGCAGGCCGAACCAGCTGGCCGCGGCAACGCTGGAGAAGTCGATCGGCTTGCCCAGTCCCATCACGTTGGTGCCCACGTAGTAGGCAACGTACCCCACCAGTCCGCCGATCAGCACCGGCAGGCGGCCGAGCATGCCTGGCGCGCGCACTGCGACCAGGCCCACGGCCAGCACCGTCAACAGGCCCACCCAGGTATCAAGCGAGGAGCCGCTGACCGCCTTGACCGCGACCGGGGCCAGGTTCAGCCCGATGGCCGCGACGATCGCGCCGGTGACCACCGGCGGCATCAGCTTTTCCACCCAGGCGTAGCCCACGGCCTGCACCACCAGGCCGATCACCGTGTAGAGCGCACCCGCTGCAATGATCCCGCCCAATGCCACCGGGATATTGAGGTTGGGGCCGCTGCCGGCATAGCCGGTGGCGACGATCACCACGGCGATAAAGGCAAAGCTGGAGCCGAGGTAGCTGGGCACCCGGCCACGCACGCACAGGAAGAAGATCAGCGTGCCGATACCGGAAAACAGGATGGCGATATTGGGATTGAAGCCCATCAGGATCGGCGCGATGGCGGTCGAGCCGAACATCGCCACCACGTGCTGGATACCGGCCAGCAGTGTCTGCCCGGCCGGCAGCCGTTCATCGGGCCCGATTACCCCTTCGGTCTTGAGCCGCCATTTCGGCAGGAAACCCGCGTCCTCGCCATTCGCCATGTGTTGTGCTCCCTGTGTCCGGGCGGGCCGCTCCGTCAGCGGCCGCCGCGATTGTGGTTGGTGATCAGCCGCCAACCGGCTGCATATTGCCGGTCGGCACGCGCGCGCGGCAGATCCTGCCGGCGCGGCGTCCGCATGATACTCCGCAGCCGGATGGCTGCGAAGCCGCACAGGTGTAGCACTAGACGTACCAGCAAGGACGAGCCCGGACGCATCCGGACCCGGCACAGGGCGATAGGCTCCGCTTGCCGCTTCAGCGAGTTGCCTTGGCAGCGCCGGCTGGCGCTGCGGCAGCCGCCTTGGCGGGCTTGGCCGCGGGAGCTGACGGAGCAGCGGTGGCCGGCGCAGCGGCGGCGACGCCGAACACCAGCCCCCCGTCCTGCAACCTGGCCACAGACTTCGGCCCCACCCCGCTGACGCGCTCGGCAAGATCGGCGGCATCCTTGTACGGACCGCGCTTGTTGCGCTCATTGACGATATTGCGTGCGGTGGCGGGGCCAACGCCCTTGACCGAAGTCAGCGCGGCCTCGTCGGCCGTATTGACGTCGATGGCGGCATGCGCCGCGCCGGCCGCGCACAGGCACATCGCAGCCAGCAGGGAAAAACGACGGACGAGTTGCCAGACCCAATGCTTGAACATGAAAGCTCCTTTTGCTGTGGATGGTGTGAAGTACCACCCCGCCATCGCGGCGAGGCCAGCTCAGGATAGGTTCAGCGCGCCACGGCGGCGCATACGGCAACACAAGTTGACACCGGCCGCACGAAAACGTGTCGGCCGGTCATTACGGGAGGCCAGCGTCAGCCGTTGCGCTCGATCAGCCAGCGGCAGTAGCGCGCCACGCCTTCCTCGACCGTCAGGAAGGCCTCGCTGTAGCCCGCGCCGCGCAGCTTCGACACATCGGACTGCGTAAAGCACTGGTATTTGCCACGCAGCGCGTCCGGGAACTTGACGTACTCGACCAAGCCTTCCTGGACCAGTTCTTCCAGCGACAGGCGCGGTTTGCCTTCCGCCTCGCGCAGCGTGTTGACCACGGTAACGGCGATGTCGTTGAACGGCTGCGCCCGGCCGGTGCCCAGGTTGAAGATGCCGGACTTCTCCGGATGGTCCAGGAAGTACAGGTTGACCTTGACCACGTCCTCGACCGAGATGAAGTCGCGGCTCTGCATGCCGGGACCATAGCCGCCGTACTCGCCGAACAGCTTCACGGTACCGTCGGCGCGAAACTGGTTGAAATTATGGAAGGCCACCGAGGCCATGCGGCCCTTGTGGTTCTCGCGCGGGCCATACACGTTGAAATAGCGGAAGCCGACGATCTGCGACAGCGCCGACGGCAGCCTGCGCCGCACGATCTGGTCGAACAGGAACTTGGAGTAACCGTACACGTTCAGCGGACGCTCGAACTCGCGGTCCTCGCGAAACACCTGCGAGGCACCGTAGGTCGCGGCCGACGAGGCATAGAGGAACTGCGCGCCCTGCTCCAGGCAGCTCTCCATCAGCGACAGCGTGTAGCGGTAATTGTTTTCCATCATGTAGCGCCCGTCGCTCTCCATGGTGTCAGAGCAGGCGCCTTCGTGGAACACCGCGCGGACCTTGCCGAACTGCCCCTTTGCAAAGCGCTCGAGGAAGTCCTCCTTGTCCAGGTAGTCGGAGATCTCGCAGTCGACGAGGTTGTGGAACTTGTCGGCGCGGGTCAGGTTGTCGACGGCGATGACATGGGTCTCGCCCCGGTCGTTCAGGCCCTTGACGAGATTGCTGCCGATAAAGCCGGCGGCGCCGGTCACGATGATGGTCATGGTCGCTTCAGTAATAGGCGCCGCGCGTCACGGGGCGGCGCCGAACAATTCAGGGTAGGTGACGACGGCGGTGCCGAGCTTGCCGACCACGATGCCGCCGGCGCGGTTGGCATGCTGGACGGCTTCCTTGAGCGGTACGCCGGCGCCGAGCATGGTGGCCAGGGTGGCGATCACGGTATCGCCGGCACCCGATACATCATAGACCTCGCGCGCCTGGGCCGAGACGTGCAGCACTTCGGCTTCCGTGTAGAGCGTCATGCCCTCTTCCGAGCGCGTCAGCAGCAGCGCTTCGAGCTGCAGCTCGCGGCGCAGGTTCTGCGCGCGGATGGTGAGGTCGGCCTCGGTCTTCCAGGCGCCGACCACGGCACGCATCTCGGAGCGGTTGGGGGTGATCAGCGTGGCGCCGCGGTAGCGCGAGTAGTCGTCGCCCTTGGGGTCGATCAGCACCTTGCGACCGGCCACGCGGCCGGCGTCGATCATGCGGGAGACGTGCGTCAGGCCGCCCTTGCCGTAGTCGGACAGCACCAGCACCTGGTAGTCGTTGATCAGGCCCTGGAACCGGTCCTGTACCGCGGCCAGCACTTCGTGCGCCGGGGCGTTCTCGAAGTCCACGCGCAACAGTTGCTGCTGGTGGGCGACCACGCGCAGCTTGATGGTGGTGTTCAGCTTGTGATCGCGATGCAGGTAAGGCTCGACGTGGCTCTCGGCCAGCAGCGCCTCCAGTGTGCGCGCCGGCTCGTCGTCGCCGACCACGCCCAGCATACCCACGCGCGCGCCCAGCGCGGCGGCGTTGCGCGCCACGTTGGCCGCACCGCCCAGGCGCTCGTCGCTGCGCTTGACCTGCACCACCGGCACCGGGGCTTCCGGCGAGATGCGTTCGACGTCGCCGAACCAGTAGCGGTCCAGCATCATGTCGCCGACCACCAGGATATGAGACTGCCTGATCTGTTCCTGCGGGATGGTCTTGTTCATGAAGATCCTTGGCGATTGCAAGGCAGCCAGCGCCGCCTCGTCAGCATGTCGGTTGATCAGTCGTTGACCCGTGCACGCTCTATTTGTTCGCGGAATCGTGCGCTGCCAGTTGTCCGGGCCGGACAGGGCGGCCGATGGCGTGGTACTCGACGCCGCTCTCGGCCATCGCCTGGGGCTCATACAGGTTGCGCCCGTCGAAGATCACCGGCGTCTTCAGCCGCCGCTTGATCTGCCCGAAGTCCGGACTGCGGAATACCTTCCATTCGGTCACGATAACCAGCGCATCGGCACCGTCCAGCGCATCCATCTGGTTGTCGTGGGAGCTGACGCGCGCCATGGCGCCCGGCAGATCGGACAGGTCAGACTCCAGCGCGCGGCGCGCTTCATCCATCGATACCGGGTCGTGCACGCGCAGTGCCGCGCCGCGCGACACCAGTTCCCGCGCCAGGATCCGCGACGGCGCCTCGCGCATATCGTCGGTATTGGGCTTGAATGCCAGCCCCCAGATCGCAAAGGATCGGCCGGCAAGGTCATCGCCGAAGCGGCGCACGATCTTCTCGCCCAGCACGCGCTTCTGCGCACCATTGACCGCCTCCACCGCCTCGAGCACGCGCATCGACTTGCCATGGTCCGCCGCGGTGCGCATCAGCGCCTGCACGTCTTTGGGAAAGCACGAACCGCCGTAACCCGCGCCGGCATACAGGAAACTGTAGCCGATACGCGGATCCGAGCCGATACCCATGCGCACCAGTTCGATATCGGCGCCGACCTCGTCGGCCAGGTTGGCCAGTTCGTTCATGAACGAAATACGCGTGGCCAGCATCGAATTGGCGGCGTACTTGGTGAACTCGGCGGAACGCACATCCATGTAGAAAGTGCGCTCATGGTGCCGGTTGAACGGCGCGTACAGCGTGCGCATGGTGGCCTGCGCATGGCGGCCGGCGGCATCCGGGTTGCAGCCCAGCACGATGCGGTCGGGGCGCATGAAGTCCTCGACCGCGGCACCCTCCTTCAGGAACTCGGGGTTCGATACCACCGAGAACTGCAGGTCTTCCAACCCGCGCGCGGCCAGTTCCTCGCGGATCGCGGCAGTGACGCGGTCGCCCGTGCCCACCGGCACGGTGGATTTGTCGACCACGACCTTGAATCCGGTCATGTGCCGGCCGATATTGTGCGCCGCGGACAGCACGTACTTCAGGTCGGCCGAGCCGTCTTCGTCCGGCGGGGTGCCAACGGCAATGAACTGCACGTCGGCATGCTCCACGCTCGCGGCGACGTCGGTGGAAAAAACCAGGCGGCCAGCAGCGCGGTTGCGCTGGATCAGCTCCTGCAGGCCCGGCTCGTAGATGGGCACGCCGCCCGCGTTGAGCAGCGCGATCTTCTTTTCGTCCAAGTCAAGGCAGAACACATCGTTGCCCAGCTCCGCCAGGCAAGCGCCGGTGACGAGGCCGACATAGCCGCTGCCGATAATGGTGACTTTCATGGCTTCAGATCAGATTCTGTGGTGCACGCGCCGGGCTCAGCCAAGCGTCTCGGAACGCCTCGGGGCGTAGGTTTCCCAGCGGTTGCAACCCGGGCATTGCCAGTAGAACAGGCGGGCGCGGAAACCGCATTCGCGGCAGGTGTAGCGCGCCAGGTTGCGCGTGCGCGCCTGCAGCAGGTCACGGATCGCGCCAGTTTCCTGATCGCGGTCGCCGGCGCCATTCTCGGCGGGCGCATCGGCACCGGCCGGCACTTCGGCCGAGGTCACGGCGGCCTGGGCCTCAAAGTACTTTGTCAGCGCCAGCAGCGTGGGCTGGCGCCGCAATTGCTCGCGCATCAGGCGCGCAGCGGCTTCGGGGCCGTTCGTTTCAAGCTCGGCCTTGTAGGCGGTGTCGAGCAGTTCCGGCGCGAGCTTGCCCTTGAGCAAACTGTGCAGCCACTCCAGCGCCGTGCCTTCCTGCTGCAGGCTGGCATAGGCCTTGACCACGCGGTCGGCGACCAGAGGCAGATACGAGGCGTCCTGTTGTTCGATGCCCAGCCAGTGGCCGAGCGCGGCACGTGCGTCGCCAGCAGCGACCGCCACATCGCCCAGCAGGATGGGCGCGCGCACATTGGCCGCATTTTCTTCGATGGCCTGGTTCAGCCACTTCACTGCATCCTCGGGACGCTTGCGCTGCAGCGCGTCCTGCGCCAGTTCGCAGCAGAACTGGGCGATCTGCAGGCTGTAGCTCTTCTGCTCCAGCGCCTGCAGCTCACGCGCGGCGTCGATGGCCTTCTGCCACTCTTTCTCGACTTCGTACAGTTCGAGCAGCACGCGCTTGGCCGAGGCCGCATACGGGCCGGACATCAGCCGGCGCAGCGACTCCTCGGCGCGGTCGAGCAGGCCGGCGCGCAGGAAATCCTGCCCCAGTTCATAGAGCGCATGCTCGCGCTCGGGCTCGGGCAGGTCAGGCCGGGTCGCCAGGTTCTGGTGCACGCGGATGGCGCGCTCGGTCTCGCCGCGGCGGCGGAACAGCGCACCCAGGGCGAAGTGGAGTTCGGTGGTCTCGGGATCGAGGCGGGCGACCTCGACAAAGGCGTCGATGGCCTTGTCGGGCTGCTCGTTGAGCAGGAAGTTGAGGCCCTTGAAATACGAGCGCGGCAGCGCGCCCTGCTCGCTGATGAGTTGCCGCACGTCGAAGCGCGCCGCCATCCAGCCGAGGCCAAAGACAAGTGGCAGCGCCAGCAACCACCAGGTTTCAAACATCATAAATCAGACTTTCGGGCCGACTACGTTGTAAGGGACCGGCTTGGCGTCGCGCGGCGTGGCCGTGCTTGCCGCCGCCGGCTGCGGCGATGCGGATGCGGCGGCCGCCTGCACCTGCGTCAGCGCGCGGCGCAGCTTGGCGACCTCCATGCGTTGGCGCATCAGGCCAGGTGCCACCGAGGCCAGCGCCGCTACCGCGCCAAGCACGAAGGCGGCGAACAGGATCAGGATCAGCGGGGCGTGCCAGACGGCGTTGAAGAACAACTGCAGCGAAGCATCGGCGGTATTGCGCAGCGCCAGCACGAAGAGCAGCACGAATACGACGATACGGACGATCCAGGCGAACAATTTCATGCAGGTAGGCAGCTTGGCAGCGTGACGTTTAGGCAGCGCCGGCACATTCGCTCGGGCCGGCAATGACCCCGGCATTGTAACGGAATCACTTCCGCGATTCGGTAACGCGGCGGTAACGGGAGGCTAACGCGCGCCGGCCTGGGGACGCTGACACGTATTGCTCGCGACTGCTTCAGCATGCGCCAGCCTTCAGGCCAGCGATGTGGAATAAAAAAAGCGCCCCAAAGGGCGCTTTTTTTATTCCACACACAACCGGATCGACAGACGATGCTCAGGAGCGGACCAGATTCAGCCCACCCTCGTGCAGCACCGCCGCAGCGCCAGGCGCAGCCGAAGCCGTGCCGGCGGAATGGCCGTGACCATTGACGCCCACAGGCGCCGGCTGGCTACGGTCAACCCGTTCGCGCAACTCCTTGCCCGCCTTGAAGTGCGGCACCCGTTTTTCAGGTACCAGCACCCGTTCGCCGGACTTGGGATTGCGCCCCACGCGAGGCGGACGCTTGTTCAGACCAAAACTGCCGAATCCGCGGATCTCGATGCGGTGGCCATCGGCCAGCGCTTCGGACATCGCGTCGAGTATCGTTTTGACCGAGATGTCCGCGTCCCGCAGCAGCAGCTGGGGGAAGCGGGCAGCCAGTTTTTCGACGAGCTCCGACTTGGTCATGGGCATTCGCGCAAGCGCGGGGGCCTGCGATTACTGGTTGTCCTGGCCGAGCTTGGCCTTCAGCAGGGCGCCGAGGTTGGTCGTGCCAGCCGTGCCGGTGTCAGCCTGGAACTTCTGCATCGCTTCTTGCTGCTCTGCGCTGTCCTTGGCCTTGATCGACAGGTTGATGTTGCGCGACTTGCGGTCGACGTTCACCACCAGGGCGGTGATCTGCTCGCCTTCCTTCAGCACGTTGCGGGCGTCTTCCACGCGGTCAGCGGAGATTTCCGATGCACGCAGGTAGCCTTCCACATCGTCAGCCAGCTGGACCACGGCGCCCTTGGCGTCAACGGCCTTGATGGTGCCGGTAACGAGCGAGCCCTTGTCATTGGCCGAGATGAAGTTGTTGAACGGATCGCCCGACAGTTGCTTGATGCCCAGCGAGATGCGTTCCTTGTCGACGTCGATGCCCAGAACCACGGCTTCGACTTCGTCGCCCTTCTTGTACTTGCGCACGGCCTCTTCGCCGGACTCTTGCCAGGACAGGTCGGACAGGTGCACCAGGCCGTCGATGCCACCAGGCAGGCCGATGAACACGCCGAAGTCGGTGATCGACTTGATCTGGCCGCTCAACTTGTCGCCCTTCTTTTGGTTACGCGAGAAATCGTCCCACGGGTTGGCCTTGCACTGCTTCATGCCCAGGCTGATACGACGCTTGTCTTCGTCGATATCCAGGACCATGACTTCCACTTCGTCGCCCAGCTGGACAACCTTGGACGGGGCAACGTTCTTGTTGGTCCAGTCCATTTCCGACACGTGCACCAGGCCTTCGATGCCGGCTTCGATCTCGACGAACGCGCCGTAGTCGGTCAGGTTGGTCACCTTGCCGAACAGGCGGGTGCCTTGCGGGTAGCGGCGCGAGATGCCGACCCACGGATCTTCGCCCAGTTGCTTCACGCCCAGCGAGACGCGGTTCTTTTCCTGGTCGAACTTGAGGATCTTGGCGGTGATTTCCTGGCCAACCGACAGCACTTCGCTCGGGTGGCGGACACGGCGCCAGGCCAGGTCGGTGATGTGCAGCAGGCCATCGATACCGCCCAGGTCAACGAACGCACCGTAGTCGGTGATGTTCTTGACGATACCGTTGACGATGGCGCCTTCCTTCAGGGTTTCCATCAGCTTCTGGCGCTCTTCGCCCAGGGTCGCTTCGACCACGGCGCGGCGCGACAGCACCACGTTGTTGCGCTTGCGATCCAGCTTGATGACCTTGAATTCCAGGGTCTTGCCTTCGTACGGGGTGGTGTCCTTGATCGGACGCACGTCGACCAGCGAGCCCGGCAGGAACGCGCGGATGCCGTTGACCATCACCGTCAGGCCGCCCTTGACCTTGCCGGTCACGGTACCCGAGATGATTTCGCCGTCTTCCAGCGCCTTCTCGAGGTTCAGCCACGATGCCAGGCGCTTGGCCTTGTCGCGGGACAGGATGGTGTCGCCATAGCCGTTCTCGAGTGCATCGATGGCCACGGAGACGTAGTCGCCGGCCTGCACTTCGAGTTCGCCCTGGTCGTTCAGGAACTCCTCCACCGGCACGAATGCCTCGGACTTGAGGCCGGCGTTGACGACCACGAAGTTGTGGTCGATGCGCACGACTTCAGCGGAGATCACTTCGCCAGCCTTCATATTGGAGCGGGCGATCGATTCCTCGAACAGTGCGGCAAAGGATTCGTTAGTTTGCAGGTCGGACATAAACGTAAGGTGAAATCCGCAGTACGCTGGCCGGCGCGACTATCGCGCTCAGTCTGCCAGTGCAGCGGGGTCAGGTTTGACAAAAGCCAGCGCCGGGCCGATCAGGCATGTCCGGGCTGGCGCCATCTGGTGCCGGCGAGGTCCGTTCGCTTGTCATGCGTCCGATGCATTCATGCACCGGACCGCACAGCGGCAAACCACTCCAGCACCTGCGCCACTGCCTGATCCACCGTCATGTCGGAGGTATCCAGCAGCTTTGCATCCTCGGCGGGACGCAGCGGCGCGGCGGCGCGGTTGCGATCCCGCGCGTCGCGCGCCTCAAGGTCACGCAAAAGGTCTTCAATATTAGCAGAAATTCCCTTATCAATCAATTGTTTATAGCGCCTGCGAGCACGCGCCTCAACACTTGCCGTGAGGAACACTTTCAGTTGGGCGTCCGGGAAGATCACGGTGCCCATGTCACGGCCGTCGGCGACCAGGCCGGGCAGCTTGCGGAAGTCGCGCTGCAACTGGGTCAGCGCATCGCGCACCGGCTGGTGCACGGCGATGGCCGAGGCGCGGTTGCCGATGGCCTCCGCCCGGATGGCCAGGCTGACTTCCTCGCCCTGCAGCCAGACCCGGTCAGGGCCGAACTTCACATCGAGGCGGGAAGCGACCTTTGCCAGGGTGTCAACGTCGGCCAACTCAACGCCGGCGCGATCGCTGGCCAACGCCACCAGCCGGTACAGGGCCCCGCTGTCGAGCAGGTGGAAGCCCACCGCATCGGCGACCTTGTGTGCGACCGTGCCCTTGCCGGAGGCGGTCGGCCCGTCAATGGTGATGACGTTGACGATAGTCATTAGTTATGAAGCTCAAAGCAACGATTGATTGTTAAAAATACTGAGAATCATTATCATTTGATTCATGGCGCTTCGCCGCGTTTGCGGCGCGCACCCTCCAGTTTTCAGTCGCGAGGCAATCTACCATGGCAAAAACCCTGACGTTCGGCATCATGCACCTCGGCATCGCTTTCAGCGTGACGTATGCGCTGACCGGGAGTCTCGCCATCAGCGGTGCCGTCACGTTCATCGAACCGGCCGTCAATACCGTGGCCCATTACTTCTTTGACCGCTACTGGGAACGGCGTGAGGGTCGCCGGTCGGCCACCAGCGGTGAAGCCACCGGCAATACGGCCACGCGCGGCGACCTGGTCAGCGCGTAACGCCAGCAAAGACGCTGAAGTAGTCCGGGAACGTCTTCGCCACGCAGCCCGGGTCGTTGATCCGCACCGGCAGCGGCCCGAATGCAGCCAGCGAGAAACACATCGCCATGCGATGGTCATCATAGGTGCCAATACCGTCGGCCGGGGTCTGCCAGGCAGGCGGCGGCGTCACACGCAGATAGTCCGCCCCTTCATCCACGACTGCGCCCAGCTTGCGCAGTTCCGTTGCCATCGCCGCGATCCGGTCGGTTTCCTTGACGCGCCAGCTGGCGATATTGGTCAGCGTGGTGGCGCCTTCGGCAAACAGCGCCGCCACCGCCAGGGTCATGGCCGCATCCGGAATGTGGTTGCAGTCCAGTTCGATGCCGTGCAGGCGGCCGTCGTCGCGTTCCGTACCGCGCACTTCAATCCAGTTGTCGCCAGCCATGATGTTGGCGCCCATGCGGTTGAGTGCATCGGCGAAACGCACGTCGCCCTGGATGCTGGACATGCCCACGCCCTCGACTCGCACCGGGCCACCGCCGATCGCGCCGGCCGCCAGGAAATACGATGCCGAGGAGGCATCACCCTCCACATAGATCTCTCCGGGAGACGTGTAAGCCGCGCCGGCCGGCAGCACGAAGCGCTCCCAGCCCTGCCGCTCGACCTGGATGCCGAAGCGCGCCAGCAGGTTCAGCGTGATCTCGATATAGGGCTTGGAAATCAGTTCGCCCACCACCTCGATCTCGATCCGGCCGCTGTCGCTTTGCGCCATCGGCAGGCTCATCAACAGCGCAGTCAGGAACTGGCTCGACACATCGCCGCGCACGCGGATCGGCGCGTCAATGCGGATGCTGGCCGGCTGGATATGCAGCGGCGGGAAGCCTTCATTGCCCAGGTAATCGATCACCGCGCCGACCTGGCGCAGGCCATCGACGAGGTCGCCGATCGGCCGCTCGTGCATGCGCGGCACGCCCGACAGCTTGTAGCTGCCGCCCTGCAGCGCCAGCGCTGCCGTCAGCGGGCGGGTCGCCGTACCAGCATTGCCCATGAACAACTCGGCCGACTTGTTCGGGAAATTGCCGCCGGCGCCAGTGACAATGTAATCAGCGCCATCCTGCCGCCACGTCACGCCCAGCGTGCGCAGCGCCTGCAGCATCACGCGGGTGTCGTCGGAATCGAGCAGGTCGCGCACGCGGGTCTCCCCGCTGGCCAGCGCGGCCAGCAGCAGCACGCGGTTGGAGATGCTCTTCGAGCCTGGCAACCGCACGGTGCCAGTGGCGCGGGTCAGGGGGCCTAGCGTCAGGTGTTCCATGGTCTCGGAGGGCGCCGAGGGGCGCCGCGGTAAGGCAATTTCAGCAATTCAGTCGCGGTGCGGCAGCTTGCCGCGCTCGCGCTGGCTACGGTTCGATATTGTTGCCCGCGGCGCGTTCGGCGCCCCAGGCCAGCCGGGTCTTGCTGGCGCGCGTGAAGATGCGTTCGAGCGCGTCGCCGTCGCCCTTCTCGATCTGCGTCTTCAAGTGCGCGAGCACCGACTGGTAGGTATTGAGTTCGCGCAGCAACGCTTCGCGGTTGGCCACGCAGATATCGCGCCACATCTCCGGCGACGAAGCCGCGATGCGCGTGAAATCGCGGAATCCGCCGCCGGCGAAATCCAGCTTCAGCGCCGCGTCTTCGGCATTGGCCACCTGCGCCACCAGCGCGTACGACAGCACGTGCGGCAGGTGGCTGACCGACGCGAACACCGCGTCGTGCTGCACCGCCGACATCACGTGGCACTGCGCGCCGGCGTGTTCCCACATCGCGCGAACCGCCGCGACATCGTCGCGCGCATTTTCCTGCAGCGGGCACAGCACGGTTTTCTTGCCGACATACAGGTCGGCAAGCGCCGCCTCCACGCCGTTGAGCTCGCGCCCGGCGATCGGGTGCGCCGGCACGAACTGCGCGACCTTGTCGCCCAGCGCGGTCTTGGCCGCCATGATCACGTCTGACTTGGTGCTACCCGCGTCGGTGACGATGGTGCCGGGCTGCAGGTGCGGCTCCAGTGCATGCAGCAGCGCAAAATTCTGCGCGACCGGCGCGCACAGCACGATCAGGCTCGCACCGCGCGCGGCATCGGCGAGCGTCGCCGCTTCGTCGATCACGCCAAGGTCCAGCGCCTTCTGCAGCGACGCGGGCGAGCGGCCCACGCCGACCACCGTGCCCGCCACGCCGGCGCGCTTGAGCGCCAGCGCGAGCGAGCCGCCGATCAGGCCGACGCCGACAATGACAACACGGGAAAAATGCAAAGCACTCACGATTTCAGGCCCGACGGGCAGTGGCTCGACCGGGCCGAGCGATAGCAAAAAAGGCACGGCACCGGGCACAGCGGCCCGGCGCGAAACGCCGCGATTGTAGCGGGGCTTACGCCAGCGCCCGCTCCAGCGCCGCAATGAAGGCAGCGTTTTCCTCGGGCAGGCCGATGGTCACGCGCAGCCAGCGCGGCAGGTTGTAGTTGCCCACCGGGCGCACGATCACGCCCTGCTTCAGCAAAGCCAGGTTGACGCGCGCACCGGCACCGTCGTCATCGCCGACGCGCACCAGCACGAAGTTGCCCGACGACGGCACATATTCCAGCCCGAGACGATCGAAGGCCTCGACCAGCTGCGCCTTGCCCGCACGGTTCAGCTCCGCGCTGCGGCGCAGGAACTCGGCATCGTCCAGCGCTGCGATCGCCGCGGCTTGCGCCACGCTGTTGACATTGAACGGCTGGCGAATGCGGTTGAGCAGATCGGTCAGTGCCGGCTGCGCCACCGCATAGCCGATGCGCAGCCCCGCCAGGCCATACGCCTTGGAGAAGGTGCGCGACACCATCAGGTTGGGATAGCGGCGCACCCACTCGATCGAATCGTATTGCTGGCCGGCATCCAGATATTCGTTGTAGGCCTCGTCCAGCACCACCACCACGTTCGGCGGCACCGCCTGCAGGAAGGCTTCGATCTGCGCTGCCGGCAGGAAGGTGCCGGTGGGATTGTTGGGGTTGGCGATGAAGACCAGGCGCGTATCCGCCGCGATCGCCGCACCCATGGCATCGAGATCGTGGCCGTAGTCGCGCGCCGGCACTTCGATGGCCCGGGCGCCGATCTCCTGCGTCGCCAGCGCATAGACCGCGAACGAGTACTCGGCATAGACGATCGACTGGCCGGGCTCGACCAGCGCATGGGCTGCCAGTTCGAGAATATCGTTGCTGCCGTTGCCCAGCGTGAGCCAGTCGTCCGGCACGCCGAAACGCGCCGACAACGCGGCCTTCAGCGCAAAGCCGTTCGAATCAGGGTAGCGCCCCAGATCAGCCACGGCGGCAGCAACAGCGCGCTGCGCCGACGCCGGCATGCCCAGCGGGTTCTCGTTGGAGGCGAGCTTGACGATGCCGGCCTCGTCCAGGCCGAACTCGCGCGCGACTTCCGAAATCGGCTTGCCGGCCACGTACGGCGAGATCGCCCGCACATAGTCCGGCCCGAACACCGTGCCGCCCTGCTTACCCTGCTCCGCCATCTTGTCTCCTTGTTCGGTTGCGCTGGCCTTACTTGCTCGACGGATACGAGCCCAGCACCTTCAGGTAGGCCGCGTTGCGGCGCAGTTCGTCGATGGCGCGTGCCACCGCCGGCTCATGCTGGTGCCCTTCGACGTCGACGTAGAAGTAGTACTCCCAAGCTCCGCTGCGCGCCGGACGCGACTCGAAGCGGCACATCGACACGCCGTTCTCGGCCAGCGGCGCGAGCAGCTGGTACACCGCGCCGGCCTTGTTCGGCACCGACAGGATCATCGAGGTCTGGTCGCTGCCCGACGGCTCGGTCTCGTAGTGGCCGATTACGGCGAAACGGGTGCGGTTGTGCGGATCGTCCTGGATATGCGTGCGCACCAGGTGCAGGTGGTAGCGGTTGGCGGCGGATTCGCCGGCGATCGCCGCGACGGTCGGATCCTCGCTGGCCATGCGCGCCGCCTCGGCATTGCTCGACACCGCCTGGCGCTCCAGGTGCGGATAGTTGGCGGTCAGCCAGTGCTGGCACTGGGCCAGCGCCTGCGCGTGCGCACGCACCACGGTCACGCCCTTCATGTCGGGCGTGGACGCCATCAGGTTGTGGTGCACCTTCAGCGCGATCTCGCCACTGATCTTCAGCGACGTCTGCAGGAACAGGTCGAGCGTGCGCGACACCGCGCCTTCGGTCGAGTTTTCCACCGGCACCACGCCGTATTCGACAGTACCCGCCTCCACCGCGCGGAACACTTCGTCGATGCTGGGGCATGGCACGCCGCTCACTTCATGGCCGAAGTGCGCATACAACGCCTGCTCCGAGAACGTGCCGGCCGGGCCGAGGAATGCGACTTCTAGCGGCTTCTCCAGCCCGCGGCATGCGGACATCACCTCGCGCCAGATGGCGGCCACGCTCTCGCCCAGCAGCGGACCCGGGTTGGCGCCCTGCACCTTGCGGATGACCTGCAGCTCGCGCTCCGGGCGGAACACGGGCGCGCCGTACTTCTTCTTGACCTCGCCAACCTCGAGCGCAAGCTTGGCCCGATGGTTCAGCATGGCCAGCAGTTCGCGGTCCACCGTGTCGATCTGCTCGCGCAGCGGCGCCAGTTCGACCGACAGCTTGCGTTCGGCCTCGCTCTGGTGGTTGCCGTTGGGCTGCGTCTCCTCGTGCGCAGGGGTGCTGTCTTGACTTGTCATTGTATGAATCCGGTGGGCCGCCGGGGCGCGGCGGCCGGGGAAAAACCAGTCCGCGCCAGCCTGCGCGCGCGATGGCGCGCCGGCTGTGCCGCGGTCACGCACGTCAGGCCGAGGTGCGTTCGAACTCGCGCATGAAATCGATCAGCGCCGTCACGCCTTCCAGCGGCATCGCGTTGTAGATGCTGGCGCGCATGCCGCCCACGGTCTTGTGCCCCTTGAGCTGCACCAGGCCATTGGCGCGTGCCTGCGCCAGGAAGGCATCGTTGCGCGATTCGTCGCCGAGGAAGAACGGCACGTTCATGCGCGAACGGCAGCCCGGATCGATCTCATTGCGGTAGAAGTCGCTCTGGTCCAGGAAGTCGTACAGCGCCGTAGCCTTCGCGATATTGCGCTGCTCGATCGCCGGCACGCCGCCCTGGCGCTTGAGCCATTTGAAGACCAGCCCGGCAATGTAGATGGCGTAGGTCGGCGGCGTGTTGTACATCGAGTTGTTCTCGGCCACCTGGCGCCAGTTGAATGCCGACGGGCACAGCGGATGCGCATGACCCAGCAAGTCCTCGCGCACGATCACGATGGTGACGCCGGCCGGGCCGATATTCTTCTGCGCGCCGGCGTAGACTACCTGCACGCGCGACCAGTCGATCGGGCGCGACAAGATATGGCTGGAGGCATCGGCCACTACCACGCGCTTGCCCTTGACCTGGCCGATATCGGGAATGTCCTGGAACTCGACGCCGACGATGGTCTCGTTGGTGCACAGGTGCACGTAGGCGGCGTCATCCGACAGCTTCCAGTCGGCAACAGCGGGAATTCGGTGGAATTTTTCCGCCTCGTTGGACGCGGCGATATTGACCGCGCCGTAGCGGCGCGCTTCCTGCTCGGTCTTGATCGACCAGGTGCCGGTGACGACGAAGTCGGCCTTGGGCTGCTCGGCACTGCGCAGGCGCATCAGGTTCAGCGGCACGATGCCGTTTTCGCCGATGGCGCCGCCCTGCAGGAACAGCACGCGGAAATTGTCGGGGATATGCAGCAGCTCGCGCAGGTCGGCGATGGCTTCGTTGTGGATGCCTTCGAACTCGCGGCTGCGGTGGCTCATCTCCATCACCGAAACCCCGGTCCCGCGCCATGACAGCATTTCCTCGGCAGCCTGTTGCAGCACTTCGACGGGAAGCGCGGCCGGGCCTGGGGAGAAGTTGTAGACGCGTTCGGCCAATGCACGCTGCATCATGCCGGCAAGTGCGGGATTCTGGGGATCGTTCATGAGACGGGAAAGGAAAAATGGCTGCCGGAGTTACCCAAGCAGCCATTATCCCTCAAACCCGCGCCCGATTGGCGCTCCGGGGCCGGACCCCGGTTCCGCGCCGGCCCGCGCGAGGCGGCCTAAACGTAGCATTGCGGCGCATTGCCTCAGTCGGACCCTGCAGCGAAGATCACTTCGAAGCGGCGGTGATTTCCTTCTCGGCGGCATCGCGCATCGACTTGCCGACCTGCGGGCCGTACTTCTGCATCATCGAACCCCAGATTTCCTGGGTCGCCTTGCCCTGGTTGGCCATGAACTTCTGGCCAGTCGGCGACTTCAGGAACGTGGTCAGGTCCTTCAGCTCCTGCGTGGAGTAGTACTTGCCGAACGCGTCGTAGTGGGCCTGGATGGCATCTTTGCGGAAACCGTCAGTGTTGAATGCCGTGCCGGCGCCGTCGACCATGCGCTGGACCGCGCCGTTCTTCTTCAGCTTTTCCACCGCGGCTTGCTTCTGCTTGTCGCTCAGGGTCTTGTTCTCGACCAGAACCTGCTCCAGCACCAGCGGGGCTTCCTGCTTGGCACCTTGCTGCCAGTTTTCTGCCTGGCCCTTCACGGCCTGGTCAGCCTGCATGACGGAAAGCAGTTCCTTAATGGCTGCTGTCTTTTCCGCGTCCTGTGCATGGGCATGCTGTGCCACCATGAAGGTCGGAACGAAAGCGGCCAGAACAGCGATACGTCGATAGGTTTTGAGCATTGTGACTCCCTGGTAAATACGTCCGTTTTAGTCCGGACAGCCGCAAGTCGAGTTCCGGCTGGCGTCCTGTTGTTGCAACAATTTACGTTTTAACGCGCGATGGGGCCAATTGGTTACGAATTGGCGTCGGCATCGGCGTTACCGCCCGCCTCTTCCGTCTCTTCCGGGGTGGCGCCATTGTCGGCATCGCTCTCGACGATGCGCTGCAGGCCGGACAACTTGGTGCCTTCGTCGACGTTGATCAGCGTGACACCCTGCGTGGCGCGGCCCATTTCACGGATTTCACCGACACGGGTACGAATCAGCACACCGCCGGTGGTGATCAGCATGATTTCGTCTTCCGGCGAAACCAGCGCTGCCGCCACGACACGGCCGTTACGCTCGCTGGTCTGGATCGCGATCATGCCCTTGGTGCCGCGGCCGTGTCGAGTGTACTCGGCGATCGGCGTGCGCTTGCCGTAGCCGTTCTCGGTCGCGGTCAGCACGCTGCCGCGCACGCCCGCCTCTGCTTCCTCCGCGGTTTCCGCGGGCGCCACCAGCATGGCGATCACGGCTTGGCCGTCTTCCAGGTTCATGCCGCGCACGCCACGTGCCTGGCGGCCCATGGGGCGAACGTCGTTCTCGTCGAAACGCACAGCCTTGCCGGCATCGGAGAACAGCATCACGTCGTGCTGGCCGTCGGTTACGGCAGCACCGATCAGGTAGTCGCCCTCGTCCAGGTCAACTGCGATAATGCCAGCCTTGCGCGGATTGGAGAACTCGGTCAGCGCGGTCTTCTTGACCGTGCCGCGGGCGGTGGTCATAAAGATAAAGTGCTCGGCGTCGAACTGGCGCACCGGCAGTATCACGTTGATCTTTTCGCCGTCCGAAAGCGGGAACATGTTGACGATCGGGCGGCCGCGCGAGTTGCGCGACCCCTGCGGCACCTCATAGACCTTCAGCCAGTACAACCGGCCGCGGTTCGAGAAGCACAGGATGTAGTCGTGGGTATTGGCCACGAACAGGGTGTCGATCCAGTCGTCTTCCTTGGTCGCCGCCGCCTGCTTGCCGCGCCCGCCCCGCTTCTGCGCGCGATACTCGGAGATCGGCTGGCTCTTCATATAGCCGCTGTGCGACAAGGTGACCACCATGTCCTGCGGTGTGATCAGGTCCTCGGTGTCCAGCTCGGTTGCATTCAGTTCAATCTGCGAACGGCGGTCATCGCCAAACTCAGCACGGATCGCAGTGAGTTCGTCGGTGATGATCGCAGTAATGCGTTCCGGGCGCGCCAGGATATCCAGCAGATCGGCGATTTCCGCCATGATATCCCGGTATTCCTGGACGATCTTGTCCTGCTCCAGCCCGGTGAGGCGTTGCAGGCGCATTTGCAGGATTTCCTGGGCCTGGCTGTCGGACAGCTTGTAGAGGCCGTCGGCCTGCATGCCGAAGACCGCCGGCAGGCCGTCAGGCCGATACGAGGCGCGGCCACCCGGGGTCTCGGTTTCCGCCCGCGCCAGCATCTCGCGAACCAGCCCGGAATCCCAGGCCTTGGCCATCAACTCCTGCTTGGCGATCGGCGGCGTCGGTGCGGCCTTGATGATGGCGATGAACTCGTCGATGTTCGCCAGCGCCACGGCCAGGCCTTCCAGCACATGGCCGCGCTCGCGCGCCTTGCGCAGTTCGAACACGGTGCGGCGGGTGACGACCTCGCGGCGATGCGCAAGGAAGTACTCCAGCATCTGCTTCAGGTTCAGCAGGCGCGGCTGGCGATCGACCAGCGCCACCATGTTCATGCCGAAGGTGTCCTGCAGTTGGGTGTTCTTATACAGGTTGTTGAGGACGACCTCGGGCACCTCGTTGCGCTTGAGCTCGATCACCACACGCATGCCGGACTTGTCCGACTCGTCGCGGATATCCGAGATGCCCTCGACCTTTTTTTCCGTGACCAGCTCGGCGATGCGCTCCAGCAGGGTGCGCTTGTTCACCTGATAGGGCAGCTCGTCGACGATGATCGCCTGGCGCTGGCCTCGGTCGATGTCCTCAAAGTGCGTCTTGGCACGCATGACCACGCGACCGCGGCCGGTGCGATAGCCTTCGCGCACACCCTGGATACCATAGATAATGCCGGCGGTCGGAAAATCCGGAGCCGGAATCAATTCAATCAGTTCATCCACCGTCGCCTGCGGATTGCGCAGCAGATGCAGACAACCGTCAACGATTTCATTCAGGTTATGCGGCGGGATATTGGTGGCCATACCCACTGCAATACCCGAGGAACCGTTGATTAGCAGATTGGGAATACGGGCCGGGAGAATAGAGGGCTCTTTTTCAGAGCCGTCATAGTTGCTGTCGAAATCGACCGTTTCCTTGTCGATGTCGTGCAGCATCTCATGGGCGATTTTCGACAGGCGGATTTCGGTATAACGCATGGCCGCGGCGTTATCGCCATCGACCGAGCCGAAATTGCCCTGCCCGTCCACCAGCATGTAACGCAGCGAGAAGTTCTGCGCCATGCGAACAATGGTGTCATATACAGCAGTGTCACCGTGCGGGTGATACTTACCGATCACATCCCCGACGATACGGGCTGATTTCTTATAGGCGCGGTTCCAGTCGTTGTTGAGCTCGTGCATCGCATACAGCACGCGCCGGTGCACCGGTTTCAGGCCGTCCCGCACATCGGGAAGCGCGCGCCCCACGATCACGCTCATGGCGTAGTCGAGATAGGAGCGGCGCATTTCCTCTTCGAGGGAGACCGGAAGGGTTTCTTTTGCGAATGGATCCATTGCGGCGTGGTTTATGCGGCAGGTTTAAGCGAATGACAGGCCCTTTTGCACGTGGCGCCGGCAGGCGTCCAACGGCTGGGCAACGTGCCATTCTAACATGCCGGCACCCCCGTCTTATCGCGCCGGGACAGCCCCGCCGGAGCCAGCCAGCGGCGCTGCCCAAATCCCGGAAACCCTGATGCCACAAGGCTTTGCGGGCGACACAAGACCCATGTTGCACAAACACCACAGGCCCAAAACCCATGGGACGAATCGAATATATTTACTTCTTAGGAAACGACCCTTGTGGCACAATTCCCCAGCGAAGAGCCAGACATTGTTCGAAGTGGAGCATCCGCCACATCGAGAATGTTATACTCCGAAGAATGTATGACTTGTTTTCGTCCATTTGCTCGCAGTAACCCTGCGGTGATCTCATCCTGAGAGGAGAAATATGAAAAAATTTGCCAAGCTCGCGCTCGTTGCAGCTACCGCAGTAAGGCTGCATCCGCTCAAGCCCAGTCCGTCCCCTACGAAAAGAAGGCAGTGAACGATAACTGGGGCAACGGTACGAGCGAGTACGTGTGGAAGAATGGCACGAACGAGCTCTGCTGGCGCGACAGCTCCTGGACTCCGGCCACCGCCAACGCCCTGTGCGACGGCGCCCTGGCTCCCGCAGCACCGGCCCCGGCACCGGCTCCGGTTGCTCCGCCGGTCGTGTCCAGCGAGAAGGTCACTTTCGCTGCTGACACCCTGTTCGACTTCGACAAGGCCGTGCTGAAGCCCGAAGGCAAGGCCAAGCTGGACGACCTGGTCTCGAAGCTGCAAGGCATCACCCTGGAAGTCATCATCGCCGTTGGCCACACCGACTCGTTCGGTTCGGACAAGTACAACGATCGCCTGTCGATCCGCCGTGCTGAATCGGTCAAGGCTTACCTGGTGAGCAAGGGTGTTGAAGCCAACCGCGTCTACACCGAAGGCAAGGGCAAGCGCCAGCTGAAGGTCGATCCGAAGTCGTGCAAGGGCAACCGCACGGCACAGATCGCCTGCCAACAGCCGAACCGTCGCGTGGAAGTCGAAGTGGTCGGCACCCGCAGCGCGCGTTAATCGGATCCTTTCCGATCAAGAAAGCCCAGCGCAAGCTGGGCTTTTTTTTTGATACAGTTGCCCACACACTCCTCCGCCGGCGTGGGCAGTTGCCGCCGGCCCGCATACGATGACGTTGCCCTCCCAGACCCTGTCCGCCCATCCCGATCCGCTGCGCCGGAACGCCGACCCCAAGGAAATCGACAAGTTCAGTGAGCTCGCCCACCGCTGGTGGGATCCCGAGAGTGAGTTCAAGCCACTGCATGAGCTCAATCCGCTGCGCCTGGGCTGGATCGACGGCATTGCCGGGCTGGCGGGCAAGCGAGTGGTCGACGTGGGCTGCGGTGGCGGCATCCTGTCCGAGAGCATGGCGCGCCTCGGTGCGAACGTGCGCGGCATTGACCTCTCCAGCAAGGCGCTGAAGGTCGCGGACCTGCACAGCCTGGAGTCCGGCGTTGCCGTCACCTATGAGGAAATCGCGGCAGAAGCGCTAGCGGCGCGCGAACCCGGCAGCTTGGACGTCGTGACGTGCATGGAAATGCTCGAACACGTACCGGACCCAGCCTCGATCGTGCAAGCCTGCGCAACACTGGTAAAGCCGGGCGGCTATGTTTTCTTCTCGACCATCAACCGCAACCTGAAAGCCTACCTGCTGGCCATCGTGGGCGCCGAGTACGTGCTGAACATGCTGCCGCGCGGCACGCACGATTATGAAAAGTTCATCACCCCGTCGGAACTGGCGCGCTTCGCCCGCAACGCAGGGCTGGACCTGATCGAGATGCGCGGCATGACCTATAACCCGCTATCGCAGGTCTATACGCTTGGCCGCGACACGGATGTGAATTACATGATGGCGTTCCGCCGGGTGTCGGCATGAGCGGGGGCATTGCAGGCGTCTTCTTCGACCTCGACGGCACGCTGGCGGACACGGCGCCCGACCTGGCCGCTGCCGCCAACCGGCTGGTCGTCGAGCGCGGCCGCCCGCCGGTGGCGTATGAGAAGCTTCGGCCCGTCGCCTCGCATGGCGCGCGCGGCCTGCTTGGCGCGGCGTTCGGGCTGGCGCCTGAGGACGCGGACTTTCCGGCGTTGCGGGATATCTTTCTCGACTACTACGAAGCCGACATCGCCGTCCACACGCGCCTGTTCGACGGCATGCCACAAGTGCTGTCGGCGCTGGAAGCAGCCGGCATCCCGTGGGGCATCGTCACCAACAAGATTGCACGCTTCACGGTGCCGCTGGTCGCCGCCATCGGGCTGGCGCCGCGCGCCAGCGCAGTGGTCAGCGGCGACACCACGTCTCATGCCAAGCCCCACCCTGCCCCGCTGCTGCACGCCGCGGCCAGCGCCGGGGTTGATCCGCACCGTTGCGTGTACGTCGGCGACGACCTGCGCGACATCCAGGCGGGCAAGGCCGCCGGCATGATGACGGTCACGGCCGCCTATGGCTACTGCGGCGACGGCGAGCCGCCGGAGGCATGGGGCGCCGACCACCTGGTACGCCATCCGGCCGAACTGATTCCCCTGCTGGTACCCGCGGCAGTGCGCTAGCGGCGTGGCGGCCAGCGCACAGCTGGCCGGCATGGAACTCCCCGCGACACTTTCCATCCAACCGGGTACAATCCATCTTCTTCTCACTGGGGCCGACCTGGTTTCGACGTGGGTTACAAAGCAGTGGAGGGCATACCGAGGACCCGTCACCTCGTTAATCAATGGGAATGCAATAACTGCTAACGACGAACGTTACGCACTGGCAGCCTAAGGGCCGCCGTCCTCGCACTGGCTCGCTGACGGGCTAGGGTCGCAAGACCACGCGAGGTCATTTACGTCAGATAAGCTCCGGAAGTGTCACGGGTCCGGAGACGAAAATTTAGTGACTCGCCGTCGTAGAGCGTGTTCGTCCGCGATGCGCCGGTTAAATCAAATGACAGAACTAAGTATGTAGAACTCTCTGTGGAGGGCTTGCGGACGCGGGTTCGATTCCCGCCGGCTCCACCAGTTAAACACTTCCGAGACTTCCGTCTCAGAAGCCCGGGAAACCCGTGATGACCACCGTCTTCACGGGTTTTTTGTTTCCGGTCACAGGAAAGCGGTAACCGCCGCGCATTTGCGGCGGCAAAGCGTTACCTCGGGCATCCGACGATTACAATACTCAGCCGAAGCCCTCCAAGCCTGTCCCCATGTCTGACTATCCCCGCTTCACCATCAACCGCGCCATGGTCGCGCTGGTCCCCGAACAGCCGTTCCTCGACTGGATCCAGGCGGTTGATCCGCAGCCGGTTGCCGGCCTCACGCTGGAGCAGGTGCGCGAGGACCAGAGCGTATTCCTGCTGCCGGAGGAACTCGCGGATACGCATGCCAACGCGGTCCACTGGGTCGAGAAACGCTGGCAGGAATTCTTCGAATTCATGCTGGCCGAGTGGTTCGACGATTCGCTATGGCCCGAGACCCTGACGCTGGGCATGTTCCGGGAGTGGTTCAGCATCCGCTACCACTCCATGGTGTTCGACATGGCGCCGGATGCGCCGATGATGCATGAGGATTGGGACGAAGACGACTCGCCGGACATGCTGCACTAGCTTTGCTTCAGCGGCGCTGCCACGTGCAGGGCATGCGATTGGGGCGATAACAGTCAACGGGCCACTTGGCCCGTTTTTCATGCCCGCAGGGAGCGTATCAGAGGTACCGGTCTCGTCACGAGCGCCGCATCTGCCGAAATTTTCCCAACGCATTCGGAAATTTCCGGACATGGGCGCAAAGCGGTGCGACTACAGTTGGCTCGTCCATTAACGGGCAGGCGACGCCAATTCCAGCGAACGCAATTTGGGGTTCCACGGCCACCGCCAGCCTCCGCATCCGCTGAACCCAATGCACAACGCTCTACCCATCGGTATTCGCCTGCTCGGCGCGCTCAAACGCTGGCTTCTTGTGCTCGCGTGCCTGAGCGTCCCGCACCTCGCCCATGCCGGCTGTACCAGCACGCCCGCCATGCCCTACCTGCAGACCATGAACAATATGGCGGTGGCTGTCAACCTGCCGGTCGGCAGCGCGATTCCCGGCACCGTCCGCTATTACACCTTCACTGGCACATGCACGGAGACCCTGCCCTACGTGGTGGCCGGCGCGCCGATCATTTCCTGCTACTACGGCTCGGGCAACGAAGTCATGCCGGGCGTCTATTCCACTGGCGTCGCCGGCGTCGGCATCCGGCTGCGCAACGCCGCGGGACAACCGATGACCAATGCTCAGGGGGTCAATTGCGATACACGCGCCGCCAACCTCGGCACGGTCAACGCTGACATGACCTATTCCGTATCGGTTTCGGTGGAATTCGTGAAGACTGGAGTGATTTCCACCGGCGATCTCGATCCCACGCAGACCCGCTTCGGCTTTGGCGTCTACAAGGGCTCGACGGCAGGAGCGCTCGGCGGCGGCTATGTCAACTACATCGGTTTCTCGGGCAGTGCCTCGCCGCGCGAGATTGCCTGCAATGTCAACTACCCCGCCGTGGTGACATTGCCCAATGTCAGCGCCAGTACGCTGGCGACCCAAGGGGCCGCCGGCAATACGCCCTTCTCGGTCCAGCTCACCTGCAACGGGGCGGCCATCGTGGGCATGACGCTGGACGGCGCAACTGGAACCCCGGTGCAATCAGCGCCCGACGGCATACTCGGCATCATGAATGCAGGGACAACGGGCAATGCCAGCGGTGCAGGGGTGCAGATCGTCGACGCCAGTAGCAGCACGCCCGTGCCGCTGCAAGTTCGCAATGCATTGGGCGACATTGCCGCCAACGTGCCATCCACCTACCGATTTTTTGCGCGCTATGTCGCGCTGGGCGGCACACCGTCGCCTGGCATGGTGTCCAGCGCCATGATATTCACGCTGGACTACCAGTAGACGAAAAAGCGGCGCCGTCAGGCGCCGCTTTGGCTTGCCCCCCGCCTGTTATCAGAGGAAGCGGTCCAGCAGCTTGCGGCTGTGCTTGTCCAGCGCCATCAGGTCGCGGATCAGGTAATGGATGCCATGGCTGTCCGACACCATCAGCGTGTTGCCGGACAGGCGGCGAATCGCCTCCTCCCCGCGCAGCACTAGCGACGTGCGGCCGCGATCGGTCTGCACGGTCCACACGCTTGGCGTGGCAAACGTCGATACCTCGACGATGCGCTCGATCTCCGGCATGAACTCGCGCGACGCGAGTTCCTCTTCGATCATGCTGCGCTCGGCTGCAGGCAGATCCTCAAGCCGTGGAATCCATACCACCTCGTGCCCGTCGGCGCTCATCATGCCGATGCCGCCCTGCGGTGCGGAGATCGGGAAGGCCCGCACCGGCACCACCCCTTCATAGATTGTGCCGTCGCCATGGATCAGCGTCAGGCGGCCAAACGGATTGTGCGACAGCCTGAAGGTCGCGCTGGCTGCGGCATTGGTGTCAGCCAAAGTCATCTCAGTGGGCATTGGCCACCTCCGGCAGTTCGGTCACGCGTTCCCGCTCGTCGTCGTCCTCGGTATCGACGTTGCGCGCCTGCGCCTGGTACAGCTTGAAATAAGCGCCCTCGCGCAGCAGCAGTTCGTCGTGGCTGCCGACTTCGACGATCTTGCCGCGGTCCATCACCACCAGGCGGTCGGCTTTGCGCAGCGTGGACAGTCGGTGCGCGATGGCGATGGTGGTGCGACCTTGCACCAGGTTGTCGAGCGCCTTCTGGATTTCCTTCTCGGTCTGCGTGTCCACCGACGACGTCGCCTCGTCCATGATCAGGATGCGCGGGTTGATCAGCAGCGCGCGCGCGATCGAGATGCGCTGGCGCTCGCCGCCCGACAGAGCCTGGCCGCGCTCCCCCACCAGCGAGTCGTAGCCGTGCGGCAGGCGCAGGATGAACTCGTGCGCATGCGCGGCGCGCGCGGCGGCGATGATCTCCTCGCGCGTGGCATCCGGCTTGCCGTACGCGATGTTGTCTGCGATGGTGCCGAAGAACAGGAACGGCTCCTGCAGCACCAGGCCGATATGGCGGCGGTAGTCGGACACCGGCAGCGAGCGGATATCGACGCCGTCGACACGGATCGCTCCTTCGGAAACATCGTAGAAGCGGCAGATCAGGTTGACCAGCGTGCTCTTGCCCGAGCCACTGTGCCCGACCAGCCCGATCATCTCGCCCGGTGCAATCGACAGGTCCAGCCCGCGGATCACCGCCCGGTTGCCATAGCGGAAGCCGAGGTCGCGCATGTCGATGGCGCCTTCGACCTTGTCGAGCTTCACCGGACGCACGGGCTCGGGCACGCTCGATACATGGTCGAGGATGTCGAAGATCCGCTTGGCGCCCGCCGCGGCCTTCTGCGTCACGGAAACAATGCGGCTCATCGAATCGAGGCGCGTATAGAAGCGGCTGATATAGGTCAGGAAGGCAACCAGCACACCTACCGTGATGGCGCTGTGCGAGACCTGCCAGATGCCGAACACCCACACAATCAGCAGCCCGATCTCGGTCAGCAGCGTCACGGTCGGCGTGAACAGCGACCATACCGCGTTGACGCGGTCGTTGATGGCCAGGTTGTGCTTGTTGGCCTCGCGAAAGCGCGTCACTTCGCGCTTTTCCTGCGCAAAGGCCTTCACCACGCGGATGCCGGGGATCGTGTCGGCCAGCACGTTGGTGATCTCCGACCAGATGCGGTCGATCTTCTCGAAGCCATGCCTCAGGCGATCGCGCACCAGATGGATCATCCAGGCGATGAACGGCAACGGCACCAGCGTCACCAGCGCCAGCCAGGGGTTGATCGAGATCAGGATCACCGCCGTCATCACGATCATCAGCACATCGGTGGCGAAGTCCAGCAGGTGCAGGGACAGGAACACGCAGATGCGATCGCTTTCCGAGCCGATGCGGGCCATCAGGTCGCCGGTGCGCTTGCCGCCGAAATATTCCAGCGACAGCTTCAGCAGATGTTCGTAGGTGGTTGTACGCAGATCCGCACCGATGCGCTCGGATACCCGCGCGAGCAGATAGGTACGCGCCCATCCCAGACTCCATGCCACCAGCGCGGCGCCAAGCAGGCCGCCAAGGTACATGCGGACCAGATCGTAGTCGATCGGTACGCCGTTCTGGTACGGAATCAGCACCTTGTCCATCAGCGGCATGGTCAGGTACGGGGGTACCAGCGTGGCGCCGGTGGACAGCAGCGTCAGCATGAAACCCGCCAGCAGCTGCCAGCGGTAAGGCCGGGCAAAGCGCCACAGGCGCAGCAGCGCCCAGGTCGATGGCGGCGTTTCCAGCTCGCGGTTGCACTGCGGGCACTCCTCTTCATCCGGCGGCAGCGGCGCCTTGCAGGTCGGGCACGCCACTTCGCCGGGCTCGCCCACCTCGGCACCGGTGGTCGCGTCGCGGCGCATTTCGAACTGGTCGGCCAGCCGCAGCGCGGCGGGATTGTAACCAAGCGTATATCGCCAGCTGGCCAACCGCCCCCCGGGGCCGGCCAGTTCGAGCGTGCCAACCCCCGCATGATCGGTATGGGACAGGCGCAGTTCGGGCGAGATGTTCCATTCCCGCACATTTTTTTCACCTGGCGCGCGGGCGACGATGCGCTGTTCCGTCACAACCAGCCACCCTTGGGTAAAATGCAGCCTCGCGTCGAGATCCAGTACCAGGCCGGTCAGGACGCTCTCGCCGGGACGGAGCCACGTTCCGGATTCGGCACGCCACGGCTCGTCGGAGGCGGGGATGTTGGGGGCAGGCAGGGAGGACTGGGTCATTGATGGCGCGGCGTGCAGCGTCCAGGGGGTACGGACATAACTTGAAACAAATTTAGGCCGGGCGCGCACTGGCTGCCCGGGAATTCGCCCGCAGTATACATAACGACGAAGGCGCGGGTGGTTCTGATGCACCGCACAAACACTTTTAATCGAAGAAAGTCAACCCGTACTACGCTGTAACGTTATTGAAAGGTTAGGCTTCCATTTCTCGGGCGTTCCGCCCACTGCCTCAAGCAAATTCAATGAAAAAGAAGGACATTGAGATTTTCGATGTCATGTCGCTGCGCGGCCCGAATATGTGGACATATCGGCCCGTGCTGGAGGCATGGGTCGATATCGGGGAACTGGAGGACTTTCCCTCCAACACGATTCCGGGGTTCTACGAGCGCCTGTCGGCATGGCTGCCCTCGCTGATCGAGCATCGCTGCAGTATCGGCGAGCGCGGCGGCTTCCTGCAGCGCCTGAAGGAAGGCACCTGGCCCGGCCATATCCTGGAACACGTGACGCTTGAGTTGCAGAACCTGGCGGGCATGCCCGGCGGCTTCGGCAAGGCGCGCGAGACCCCGATTCGCGGCGTCTACAAGGTGATCGTCCGTGCCTGGCACGAGGAAGTCACTCGCGCTGCCCTGTTCAGCGCGCGCGACCTGGTCATGGCCGCGATCGAGGATCGTCCCTTCGACGTCCCCGCCGCCGTGGACCACCTGCGCCGCCTGGTCGACGAGCACTGCCTCGGCCCCAGCACCGCGTGCATCGTCGATGCCGCCGACGACCGGGACATCCCCGCCATTCGCCTGTCGGACGGCAACCTGGTCCAGTTGGGCTATGGCGCGCGCCAGCGCCGCATCTGGACGGCCGAGACCGACCGGACCAGCGCCATCGGCGAAAGCATCTCGCGCGACAAGGACCTGACCAAGAGCCTGCTGGAGTCGTGCGGCGTGCCGGTGCCGGAAGGCCGCATGGTCGACTCGCCGCAAGACGCCTGGGACGCCGCCGAAGACATCGGCGTGCCGGTGGTGGTGAAGCCCTATGACGGCAACCACGGCCGCGGCGTCTTTACCAACCTGATCACCCGCGAGGAAGTCGAGACTGCCTACGCCGTCGCGCTGGACGAAGGCAGCGGCGTCATCGTCGAGCGCTTCATCCCCGGCAATGAACACCGCCTGCTGGTGGTGGGCGGCCGCGTGGTCGCCGCCGCGATGGGCGAGACCGCCTGCGTGGTCGGCGACGGCAAGTCCACCATCGACGAGCTGATCGAGCTGCAGATCAATTCCGATCCGCGCCGGGGCAGCACCGAAGACCATCCGCTGAACCGCGTGCGCCTGGATTCCGCCGCGCGCCTGGAGCTCAAGCGCCAGGGCATGGACGGCAGCTCGGTGCCGGCGGAGGGCCGCACCGTGCTGATCCAGCGCAACGGCAACGTCGCCTTCGACGTGACCGACCGCGTCCATCCGAGCGTGGCCGCGCATGCGTCGCTGGCCGCGCGCGTGGTCGGCCTGGATATCGCCGGCGTGGACCTGGTGGCCGAGGACATCTCGCGCCCGCTGGCCGAACAGCGCGGCGCCATCGTCGAGGTTAACGCCGGCCCCGGCCTGCTGATGCATATCAAGCCGGCCGAAGGCACGCCGCGTCCGGTAGGCCGCGCCATCGTCAATCACCTGTTCCCCGAGTCCGATCAGGACGACCAGGGCCGCATCCCTGTGGTCGGCGTGACCGGCACCAACGGCAAGACCGTGGTGGCGCGCCTGGTGGCGCGCCTGCTGCAGCTATCGGGCAAGCATACCGGCCTGGCCTGCAGCGACGGCCTGTTCCTGGACCGCCGCCTGGTGCAGAGCGGCGACCGCGCCAACTGGGACGCCGGCCACCGCATCCTGATGAACCGCGCGGTCGAGGCCGCCGTGTTCGAGAACGACAGCGGCAGCATCCTGTCCGAAGGACTGGTCTATGACCGTTGCCAGGTCGGCGTGGTCACCAACTTCGACCAGCCCGACCACCTCGGCGACTACTACGTCGAGGACGAGGACCGCATGTACAGCGTGCTGCGCACGCAGGTCGACGTGGTGCTCAAGGACGGCGCCGCCGTGCTGAACGCGCGCGACGAGCGCCTGGTCGAGATGGCCGAGTTGTGCGATGGCGACGTGATCTTCTTCGGCCTGACGCCCGAGTTGCCCGCGATCATGTCGCATCGCGCCGCCGGCAAGCGCGCGGTCTATGTGCGCGAAGGCAAGATCGTGCTGGCCGTCGGCAACAAGGAAACGCCGCTGGTCGATGTGGCCGCGGTGCCGCTGACCTACGCCGGCCGCGTGGCGTTCCAGGTCGAGAACGTGCTGGCGGCCGTGGCCGCGGGCTGGGCGCTGGGCATCTCCAATGACCTGATCCGCGCCGGCGTGGTGACCTTTGACGTCGGCCAGGTCGACGTGCCGGGCCGCTTCACGCTGTTCGAGCGCAACGGCGCCACCGTGGTGGTCGACGACGCCCACAACGCGCCCGCGCTGGAAGCACTGGCGGCCGCGCTGGACCGCTTCCCGTCCGAACGCCGCATGGTGGTCTACGGTGCCGGCGTGCAACGGCGCGATGAAGACCTGGTGCGCCAGGGCAAGGTGCTGGGCCAGCATTTCGATCGCGTCTTCCTGTGCGAAGACGGCAGCGTCAAGCGCAACCTGCCCGATGCCGAGGCGCGCGCGCTGCTCAAGCAAGGGCTGTACGAAGGCCGCCGCGTGACCAAGATCATCGACGAAGGCGCCCGTGCCAATGCCATCGAGACCGCGCTCGGCCAACTGGTGCCGGGCGACCTGCTGGTGCTGCAGTGCGACGAGGCCGCCACCGCGGCCACCGTCGACCTGGTGCACCACTGGATGGGCCAGCCTGCGCGCCGCGCCTGACGCGACGCCTGAACACAGCGCATAGAAGACACGGAACCATTCCATGGAAGTCTCCCGTATCCGGGCCCTGCGGGGCCCGAACCTGTGGTGCCGCCACACCGCCATTGAAGCCATCGTGGCCTGCCAGGACACCGCCGACATGCTGTCGGACCTGCCCGGCTTTGAAGACCGGCTGCGCGCGCGCTTTCCCGAGATCGGGCCGCTGCGCCCGGACGAGGAATCGGGCGAGCTCTCGCTCGCGCACGTGCTGGAAGTCGCGGCGCTGCGCCTGCAGGCGGCCGCCGGCTGCCCGGTCACGTTCAGCCGCACCGCGCAGACGGTCGAGCCCGGCACCTACCAGGTGATCGTGCAGTACAGCGAGGAAGAAGTTGGCCGGCTTGCGTTCGAAGTGGCCGAGGCCCTGTGCCTGGCCGCGTGCAACGACACCGCCTTCGACCTGGCCGACGCGCTGCACCGCCTGCGCGAGCTGGACGAGGACGTGCGCCTGGGCCCCAGCACCGGCTCGATCGTCTATGCCGGCGTGGCGCGCGGCATCCCCTACCGGCGCCTGACGCAAGGTTCGATGGTGCAGTTCGGCTGGGGCAGCAAGCAGCGCCGCATCCAGGCCGCCGAGACCGACCGCACCAGCGCCGTGGCCGAATCGATCGCGCAGGACAAGGAACTGACCAAGAGCCTGCTGCACGCCGCCGGCGTGCCGGTGCCGCTGGGCCGTTCGGTGCGCAGCGCCGAGGAAGCCTGGGCCGCCGCGCAGGAAATCGACGCCCCGGTGGTGGTCAAGCCGCGCGACGGCAACCAGGGCAAGGGCGTGGCCGTGCGCATCCGTACCCGCGAGGAAGTGATGACGGCCTACGAGGTCGCCTCGGACATCAGCGCCGACGTGATCGTCGAGCGCTATATCCCTGGCCATGACTTCCGCCTGCTGGTGGTCGGCAAGCAGTTGGTAGCAGCCGCGCGCCGCGACCCGCCGCAGGTCACCGGCGACGGCGTGCACACCGTGCGCGCGCTGGTCGAGGAAGTGAACCGCGACCCGCGCCGTGGTGAGGGCCATGCCACTTCGCTGACCAAGATCCGCTTCGACGATATTGCGCTGGCGGTGCTGGCCAAGCAGAACCTGACCGCGGATTCCGTGCCGGCCAAGGGTACGCGCGTGGTGCTGCGCAACAACGCCAACCTGTCCACCGGCGGCAGCGCCACCGACGTGACCGACGACGTCCACCCGGACATCGCCGCGCGCGCCGTGGCCGCGGCGCAGATGGTGGGCCTGGACATTGCCGGCGTGGACGCGGTGTGCGAGACCATGCTCAAGCCGTTCGAGGAACAGGCCGGCGGCATCGTCGAGGTCAACGCCGCGCCTGGCCTGCGCATGCACCTGCAGCCGTCGTATGGCAAGGGCCGCGCGGTGGGCGAGGCGATCATCTCGACCATGTTCTCCGATGGCGACGATGGGCGCATCCCGGTAGTCGCCGTGTCCGGCACCAACGGCAAGACCACGACCGTGCGCCTGATCACCCATATCATGGCCACCAGCGGCCTGCGCATGGGCATGACCGGCACTGACGGCGTCTATATCCAGGGCGAGCGCATCGACACCGGCGACTGCAGCGGCCCGCGCAGCGCACGCAACGTGCTGCTGCATCCCGATGTCGACGCGGCCGTTTTTGAAACCGCGCGTGGTGGCCTGCTGCGCGAAGGCCTTGCCTTCGACCGTTGCGACGTGGCCGTGGTGACCAACGTCGGCGAAGGCGATCACCTGGGCCTGTCGTACATCAATTCGGTGGAAGACCTCGCGGTGCTCAAGAGCGTGATCGTGCAGAACGTCGCGCCGCACGGCATGGCAGTGCTCAACGCCGCCGACCCGATGGTGGTGCGCATGGCCGACGCCAGCCCCGGCAGCGTGACCTTCTTCGCGCACGATCCGAACCAGCCGGCAATGGCCACGCATCGTGCGCAAGGCAAGCGCGTGGTCTTTGTCGACGGCACCGAGATCGTGGCGTCGGAGGGCGATACCCAGGTGCGCATCGCGCTGGCGGAAATCCCGCTGACGCGCAACGGCACCATCGGCTTCCAGGTCGAGAACGCGATGTCGTCGATCGCTGCCGCGTGGGCGCTGGGCATCGACTGGGCCATCATCCGCCGCGGCCTGGCCACCTTCGTCAATGACGCCGCGACGGCTCCCGGCCGCTTCAACGTGTTCGATTACAAGGGCGCCATGCTGATCGCCGACTACGGCCACAACCCGGACGCGATCCAGGCATTGTGCAGCGCGGTCGAGACCATGCCGGCCGGGCGCCGCGTGGTCGTGATCAGCGGTGCCGGCGACCGCCGCGACGAGGACATCCGTCGTCAGACGCAGATCCTGGGCGGCGTGTTCGACGAAGTGGTGCTGTACCAGGACCAGTGCCAGCGCGGGCGTGCAGATGGCGAGGTGCTGGCGCTGCTGCGCGAAGGCCTGCAAGGCGCGCAGCGCACCAGTCAGGTCGAGGAAATCCGCGGGGAATTCCTGGCGATCGACACGGCGTTGTCGCACCTGAAGCCGGGTGACCTGTGCCTGATCCTGGTGGACCAGGTGGAGGAGGCGCTAGGGCATATCGCCGGGCGGATCGCGCAGGGTTAATTCAATTTCGCCGCCAGGAGCGCGATTGCGCCGGTGGTTTGCTCCCCTCTCCCGCTTGCGGGAGAGGGGTTGGGGGAGAGGGCCGGCGCACGGCAAGCATCGCGGCGTATCCCTTCGTGGAGACTCCGGCCCTCTCCCCCACCCCTCTCCCATAAAATGGGAGAGGGGAGACAACACGCGCAATCTGAGCTTCCTCAGCAACAAAAAGGCCAGTTCTGCGGAACTGGCCTTTTTGCGTATAGGAAGGCTGATCTCAATGCCTGCCCGGCAGCGACAGCTTCCGCTCCAGCATATGCTGCAGCCCGGACAACCCCGTGCTCAACACCCAGTAGATCGCCGCCACCGCCAGGTACAGCGGCAAGGGCTGGTATGTCGCCGCGATGACCTCCTGCGCGGTGCGCAGCAATTCGGTCACCGTGATCACCGACACCAGCGACGTATCCTTGATCAGGCTGATCAGGCTGTTCGACAAGCTTGGCACCGCCAGCCGCAACGCCTGTGGGCCCACAACGTAGCGCAGCGCCTGCGCCGGCGTAAGTCCCAGGCTGTACGCCGCCAGCCATTGGCCGCGCGCCACGCCCAGGATCGCGCCGCGCATGCTTTCCGACAGGTACGCGCCCACATTCAGGCTCAGCGTCAGCACGCCGGCCGGCGTGGGCTCCAGCGCGATGCCGACGCCCGGCAGCCCGTAGTACACGACAAAGATCTGCACCAGCAGCGGCGTGCCGCGCATAATGCTGACATAGGTGCGCGCCACCGCCTTGAGCGCGCGGCTGTGGCTGATGCCCATCAGCGCGACCACCGTGCCAAGCACCAGCCCGAACAACATCGACCACAGCGCGAACTTGATGGTCAGCAGCGTGCCCTGCAGCAGCACAGGCAGGGAATCGATGACGAGCTGGAGAGCGGACATGGGCGTGGCGGCGAGAAAATATCAACAACAAGGGGCACAAAACAAAGCGGCGCGGGGGGGGGGGGGGGCCCCCCCCCCCCCCCCCCCCAACCCCCCCCCCCCCCCCCCCCGGGGGGGGGGGGGGGGGGTGTGGGCGACAGTGTATTGTTTGAGGCCCCCGGGGTGAGGGTACCACCCCACCCACAAAAAAAA